>JAAETN010000001.1 GCA_024228355.1 Maribacter sp.
CAACATCGCCGGACGTTTCTTCACTATGAAAACGAAGGTTCTCCAATAATAAAACTTCGCCTTCCTGTAATTCAGCAACCGCTTTTTCAGCGTCTTCACCTACACAATCGGAAGCGAATTTTACCTGTACTCCTATAATTTCTGAAACTTTACCACAAATATTCTTAAGCGACATGTCTTCATTTCTCTGCCCTTTTGGTCTTCCTAAATGACTCATAATCACTGCACTACCTCCATCTTCTAAAACTTTGATTATCGATGGCTTTGCAGCCTCTATTCTGTTAGAATCGGTTACATTGTGTTCTTCATCCAACGGCACATTGAAATCAACTCGAATCAAAGCCTTTTTGTTCTCAAAATTAAAATCGTCAATAGTCATCATGGTGCTTAACTTTAAATGAATGGCAAATGTAAAGATTTATGGGGTTCCAATAAAAATTAGCGTGCTATAATTTGTCCGCTGTTTGGCATTTATTTACTTATTCAAAAAAACTATCTTTGGATCATGTTGTTCAATGAGATTTTAGGACTTGCCCATATAAAAAATCACTTAGCCTCGAGCGCTGATGCTGGTCGCATTCCCCATGCACAACTTTTCGTTGGTCCTGAAGGTTCTGGTACTTTACCAACGGCCTTGGCTTATGCCCAATATATTATCTGTGGAAATCAAAATGCTGAAAATCACGGGCAAAACCAGGCCTGTAATATGAAATGCGATGCCCTTTCACATCCCGATATGCATTTTGCGTTTCCGGTTTCGAACTCGGAAAAGGTAAAAAGCCATGCGGTGAGTAATCATTATATGGAAGAATGGCGACAATTCGTAAAAGAACAGCCTTATGGGAATCTCTTTGACTGGTACCGCTTGATCGGGATTGAAAAGAAGCAAGGACAAATAGGAGTTGATGAAGCGCATGATATTGTCAAAAAGCTTTCCTTAAAGTCCTATGAAGGTGGATATAAGGTGATGCTGATTTGGATGGCGGAAAAAATGAATATTGCGACGGCTAATAAGCTTTTGAAACTTATTGAAGAACCCCCTGAAAAAACCGTTTTTCTTTTGATTGCCCAAAATGAGGAACATATAATCCAAACTATCAAATCCCGATGTCAAATACTTCATTTTCCCCCTCTGGCCGAAGAGGCCATGGCAAAAGCATTGGAAGACAAAGGACTCGTTCGTGAAGAAGCATTACGTTTGGCCCATGAGTCGAATGGCAATTTCAACAAGGCGTTGGACCTAATGAACAATGATTCAGAAGATCTGGTCTTTGAAAAATGGTTCGTACAATGGGTGCGAAGCGCATTTAAGGCCAAAGGAAATAAAGGTGCTATCCATGAACTTATACTTTGGGCCGAAGAAGTAGCGAAGACGGGAAGGGAAACCCAAAAGAATTTTTTGCAATATTGCATTGCCGTTATGCGCCAAGCCATGCTGATTAATTTTAATGTAAATGAATTGGCATTTATGCGGATTCATGTTGATGGATTCCAGTTGGACAAATTTGCTCCTTTTATTCATGAAAACAATATCCTTATTATTGTAGAAGAATTGGAAGATGCCATGTACCATATTGAACGTAATGGGAATTCGAAAATAATCCTTACTGATCTTTCGATAAAATTAACTCGTTTGTTACATAAAAAAGAAAGCCCGATAGTTAATTAATCCACCTACTAAAACAACTAAAATGGAACACCTTTTTAGCAACGTAACCGAAATTCTTCTTTTATTTTTTTTAGTGATAACCTTTGTACAGAGCGGACTGGATAAGATCGTTGATTGGGGTGGAAATCTCTCTTGGCTTAAAGGTCATTTTGCTGAAAGCCCATTAAAAAATATAGTTCCTTGGTTATTGGGCATTATTCTTGTCATAGAGGTGATTGCCGGCATGCTATGCGCCATTGGTATATATCAGTTTGTCTCTTTAGGCGAAAGTGCTTTGGCTTTTTATGGTGCGATTTTAGCTTGTGCTGCCTTGCTAATGCTACTCTTTGGTCAGCGAATGGCAAAGGATTACGATGGGGCAAGAACCATTGCCATATACTTTATCCCTGCCATTTTTTTGGTCTTTTTGCTACAATCCTAAAACAAAAAACCCTGACGATACGGTCAGGGTTCCTAATTTAATAAACAATTACTTTTTGTAATTGTCATTTAAGATTTTCGTGATTTGAGCAGTAAGATCATTGGAGTCAGTACCATATAATACACTGCCACCATCACCACCGCCACCTAATATATAGGAGTATCCGTTCGTTTTACCAAAAGTTTTGATTTCTTTTTTTACTTTGCTTACTAGGCTATCCATTTCGGTTTGACCCTCCAATTGCAATTGTTGTTCTTCCTGTTGCAGTTGTTGGCCTATGAACTGTCCTTTTTGTTGAATAATGGCATATTCTTCCTGCGCTTTCTTTTGCGACATTTTTTGTGCCTTCACTTGAAAGGACTGGGCCTCAATTTGAAAAGCTTGGGATATACTATCCTTTTTTTTGCCAAATGCCTCTAATTTGGTTTTGTACTTGGCCTCTACATCAATTTTTTCTTGATAATCATCCATCAACTTTACGTTGTCTACATATCCGATTTTTTCTTGTTGGCAAGATACCATCATCAATACTACTACTGCCAATACTAATCTTTTCATTTTATACGGTTTAAAATTTCCTTGTTTAATGGGAATTATATTTTTGAATTGCGCAAAAATAGGAAAGGTTTTTAAAACTATCCCCTTTATTCCACTATTTGTGGATGAACAAAAAAAATAGATATAGTAGTATTTTCCACAAGGTCGATTTTGCATTTTTTAGCAGATAGCTAACTATTAATATAACTTATTGATTTATTGATATTGAATTGTTTAAAACTATTATAAACCAATCCATAAAATACCCCGAATTTATACTTTTTGTTAAATCCATACTAGATATTACAATTGGATTAAGAAAGGCCCGTAAAACGCTTTAAAATGAATTTTAGCCTCTTTTTAGGATGTAAATATGGGAAGAATACTCTTTACTGCGCCAAGCCTTAATATTTGATAAAAATCCTATGGTAAAAGCCCTGAAATAATTTTGCCTGCCTTTCCGATATTTTTCTGAAAGCAAAGAAACGTAGAACGAATCAAAAATCATGGGTTTGACTTTTATAACTCTCATGCCATGATATGAAAATAATTTTTCAATAGCTTCTTTTGAAAAATGCCAAAGGTGTCTTGGAACATCATATGCCGCCCAATATTCTTTATAATGCTTTGCGTCATAAGAGTTGAAATTAGGAACGGCTATTATCAAGGTTCCTTTTTCATTTAGTAATGTGACCACCTTTTTAATCTGCTCATCAAGATTCGATAAATGTTCCAAAACATGCCAAAGCGTAATTATATCATATTTGTTATTTGATAGCAAATCTAGACTTGCTAATAATTCAATTCCTTTTTCTTGAGCTCGTATTTTCGCATCCTGGTTTGGTTCTATTCCTTCAATATCCCAATCCTTGTTTTTTGCGGCTAACAGAAAATCGCCAGTACCAGCGCCCACATCCAAAAGTGTTTTTCCGTCAGTTGCATAATTTTCGATAAGTCTAACTTTCTTCCAAAGACTGTATTTTTTTACAGTTTGATAAATCTTGTCAAAAAAGGATTTGCTCGCATCAGTATGTGAAATATAATTATCGCTCTCGTAGTATTTGTCGAGATCTTGAGGTTGTGGCTCGGTAACTAACATTTTTAGGGATTCGTCGTAAAGGAGTTCGAACTCCTCACCTGTAACAGCATAATCCTTAGTTTTTAAATACGACTTCATTATAATTATGGGTAGACAAATATTCTTTTTTGAGAGTCCGAAGATACTCTAAAACAGCTTCCCGTGAAAGCGAATTCATTTGCAAACAATCCTTTTCCGAATCGCTATAAACTTCAATGGCAATATACCAATTACCGATTCTTGAATACCCAGCGTCCTCATCTGAAAAAATTGGATCCATGTCATCATTACCCGATGCTGCATTTGCTAAAACATCAAGTACGACAGGAATCAAATTAATTGACTTGTCCGGGATCTCGACTTCATAAAAGGAAAAGAAATATTGCTGTTCATCCATTGTAAAAGGCACATCATCATACACATTCTCTTTGTTCAATTGAAACTTTGTATCCACAAAATTGTAGAACTCATCCGCTTCTTTTGGGTCCTCAAACACAAACATTTCGCGTTTGGGCAAATCCCTTTTAAAAGATTCGCCTTTGGTAATTCTATAGTCATTGATATTTGGAGCAATACGCAAAGGAATGCAAGAAGTAAGTACGAAAAACGAAACAGCAATAGACAAACAGGCTCTCATTTTTTGGTCAATTTAGATACTGATATCAGCATCAAAAACTAAGCCAGTCTATTTTTAGATCAATTAAAAATCGCAATGCACAAGAATTTATCATTTTATAAGGAATAACAATAGAGGGATTCTAATCCAAACATTGTTCCACGTGGAACAATTGCCTTGTCAACGTCCCATAAAAACAAGAAGAACACTAATGTCAGAAGGTGATACCCCACTTATACGCGAAGCTTGGGAGATGGAAATTGGGCGAATTGCTTCGAGTTTTTCACGAGCTTCAAAAGAGAGGGATTTTAGTTTTGAGTAGTCAAAATTATCCGGAATCCTCACGTTTTCAAGTCTATGCAATTTATCTGCATTGTTCTTTTCCTTTTGAATATAACCGGAATATTTTACTTGTATTTCCGCCTGCTCCATTACCTCTCGGTCTAACTCCTGCTCTGCCACAAAATTGGAAACGGACTCTAACCGCATCATGTGATCCATTGTCACTTTTGGCCTTGAAAAAGCCTTGAACATTTTATCAGATTGTTTTACCGATGCAGAGCCAACGCTTTCCAAGATTGGATTAATGTCTTCAGGCGTAACACTGGTATTTCTAAAAAAATGCACAAAAGCATCTGACTTCTTTTCCTTGTCCTGCATGCGTTTTAATCGTACATCAGTAGCTAGACCAATAGTATGACTCATTGGGGTAAGTCTTAAATCAGCATTGTCCTGTCTTAAAAGTGTACGGTACTCAGCCCGCGAAGTAAACATACGATAAGGTTCTTCCGTGCCCTTTGTTATAAGGTCATCAATTAAAACTCCAATATAAGCTTCGTCCCTTTTTAGAATAAAAGGGTCCTTTTCATTGATCTTTAAATGTGCATTAATGCCAGCCATCATGCCTTGGGATGCGGCTTCCTCATAACCTGTTGTGCCATTTATCTGTCCAGCGAAATATAGATTTTCAATTAACTTGGTTTCAAGCGTATGTTTTAATTGCGTCGGTGGAAAATAATCATACTCAATTGCGTAGCCAGGCCTAAAGAATTTGACATTTTCAAATCCAACAACCGAACGTAAGGCCTTAAATTGTACTTCTTCTGGCAATGAGGTAGAAAAACCATTAACATAGACTTCTACCGTATGCCAACCTTCAGGCTCAACAAAAAGTTGATGGCGATCCTTGTCAGCAAATCGATTGATTTTATCTTCTATTGATGGGCAATATCTAGGCCCAATACTTCTAATCCTGCCATTGAACATAGGTGATCGCTCAAATCCTTCACGTAATAGATCATGCACAACCTCACTTGTGTGGCTCATGTGACAATCGCGTTGTTTGGTCAATATAGGCGTATCCAAATAAGAAAACTTTTCTGGGACTGCATCACCAGGCTGTACAATCATTTTGGAATAATCCAAAGAACGGCCATCTACTCGCGGGGGCGTACCCGTTTTCATTCTACCACTATCAAATCCCAGATCAACCAGTTGCTCTGTGATTCCTGTTGCAGCCTTTTCCCCTGCGCGTCCTCCCCCAAATTGTTTTTCTCCAATATGGATCAATCCATTTAAAAAGGTGCCATTTGTCAATACAATAGCCTTTCCCTTTATGTCAATTCCCATGGAAGTTCTAACACCAATAACTTTATTGCCACTAACCAAGAGACCGCTTATCATTTCCTGATAAAAATCAACATTCGGCGTATTCTCCAATGCCAACCTCCATTCCTCAGCGAAACGCATTCTGTCATTCTGCGAGCGAGGACTCCACATTGCAGGTCCTTTTGACTTGTTTAGCATTTTAAATTGTATAGCGGACTTATCGGTTACTATGCCACTATAACCACCCAGCGCATCAATCTCACGTACAATTTGACCCTTAGCAATTCCTCCCATTGCAGGATTGCATGACATTTGTCCAATGGTCTGTAAGTTCATAGTGGCCAATAAGGTTTTGGACCCCATATTGGCAGCCGCAGCCGCTGCTTCCGCACCAGCATGTCCACCACCTACAACTATTACATCATACTGCTCTCTAAACATAATCCTTAATTATGTTCCACGTGGAACATCTTAATTTTTTCCTCTTCTTTTCTACGCATTACCTCAACCTCCCCACTTGTTTTGTCATTAAATCCTAATAAATGCAGAACCCCATGGGCCATTACACGTAGTAATTCTTCTTGAAACTTTATGTTGAAAACACGTGCATTCTCCTTTACCCGTTGCGTTGATATAAAAATATCCCCGCTTAGGACTTGCCCCTCCGAATAATCAAAAGATAAAATATCTGTAAACGTATCGTGATTTAAATGCTTTTGATTTAGCGCAAGTAGGTACTCGTTGTCACAAAAGATAAAGTTAAGATTCCCAAGTAATCCTTTTTCAGAAGCTATTACCCTACTAATCCAATAGGAATAACTTTTTGAAGAATTAAGCTCAAAATCCCCCTCATAAAAAAATTCAATCATTACTTTTGAAATATTCCTTGACCTTGTTTTGAAAATTTTGGCGCAAAGGTAGTGCTTGTCTATTTAATATTTCGGTTTCATTTCGATAATTATCTAGCACTGAGGGTTTAGTAAGTATGGGGTTTTGAAAATTGTTTTTGTTTGTAATACTTTCCCGTTTCAATTTTTTCCCTTTCTTCAATGTAGCATTTTCAAGCTTTAGCAATTCGTGCTCAATATAATTTATCTTGTTTTTAGTTCTTTGGGTAACCCCATTTTCCAGTAAATCCCTCTCAAAATCCTCCATTTGTTTGACCAACTTTTCACCTAATTTTTTATCTCCAGTGTTAATCATATCCAATAACTGCTGCTCCAATTGTTGGCGTAAAATCTGTTGTTCTTTATAAATTTCGTAAATCTCCTTTAACTCTTCCTCGTTAGCCTGTTCGTGGCCACCGCCCTTTCCACCGCTTCCATCCTTACCACTTTCGCCTTCCTTTCCACTTTTCCTTTCCCCAGGTTTTGAACCCTTTTCACCCCCACTTTCCTCACCACTCTGCCCCTTTTGACCCTTACCTTCCCCTTCTTTTGGTTTGCCTCCCTCGGATTGCCCCATTCCATCCATCTTTTCCTTAAGCGCGCCTTGCCCTTTAATAATATCCGGTAACTGAAACCCATCTTGGTTGCTACCTGAACCTGAACCAGATTGCATGCTCTGCTGCATATTATCCAAAATATCGGCCAGAAAATCAGCTAAATTATTACTGGCGTTTAAAACATACTTCTGATAAGAAACTCCCTGGTACATTCGATTCTCCGCAATGCTTTCCAAAGACTTGTCAATATTATAGTACACCTCGGTTATTTGCTCATTAACAAACTCGGAAAGCTCCGCCCTTCTCAGTGATAATGCAAACAAGCTGTCATCTACATGTTCGAATAGGCTGCGCAACCCATTTTGATTTCTTACCGTACTCGAAAAATTTGCAACATCAAAATCCGATTGCTCTAGGATTTCAAAAAGGTTTTCTTGCTTGAATGAAAAAGTAATTAAATTATCTAAAATTTGACGCAGCATTTCAGCATCCTCTGTGACTGAGGAACCTCCTGAAGCTCCAGCTGAAGAAGCATCCAATTCTTCGGCCATTTCCTTCATCTTTTGAGATGCCGACTTTTGTTTTTGCTTTGCATTTTCCGCATTCCCTTGTTTTGTCCCAGCATCAGAGGATTCGTCTGTTCCTTGATGTTTGTTTATTTCTTCTAAAGCATCCTTTTGATCTTGTTTAATGGATTCCTCTTTAGATTTATCAATTTTAAGATCTATCGGTTTTTTTAAATCCTCA
>JAAETN010000002.1 GCA_024228355.1 Maribacter sp.
AAAAAACACTGCCTTCAGTATAGGTTTGGATAAATCCGGAAAAGTCACCTGTCAATCCCGAAACTCTACCTGCGCCCGTTGGCATAACAGAAATACCAATAGTGAATTTTTTTTGTTGATCTTCACTATCCGAATCTTTGGAACAACCTGTTAGCAGAATTGCTATTATCAGGAAAACGGTTCGGTATAAATTCATAGCTAGCGCTTAACCTTTAGTATGGCGTAACTATAAATTTATTTTACATCTCTGGAATATAAAATGATTTTTATCATCATCTCAATATAACTCGCATGTTACCGGCTTGGCTTAAAAGTGGGCTAAGAGACGACCGTCGTACATCCCCCTAATTGCCCGTAAACCCCGAAGATGTGAGGTTTCACGTATTTTCTGTTAATTAGTGTTTAGAAAAGGGCAGGTGGTTAGGGATAAAAGGCCTGTTATTTTTATTGATTCAATCAATGGTCGTATTCCTTAAATAGACCAAGGGAACAATATTTTCATTACTAACAGAATTTTGCTCCCAGTCATAAGATCCCAGTACCAAATCCTTGTCCCCGTCCTGATCAAAATCAAAACTGTCCATGGTCATCCAACGCCCAATATTCACGTCTTTAACAATTTTGGGCATAAACCAATTATTGCCCAGATTTTCCCTGAACACAAAAAACTCCTTATTGTACTTTGGAAAATAGGAAATGGCGGCAAAATCTAGGTCACCGTCTTGATCAAAGTCTTCTGCGATGGCCCTAAAAGCCCCATAGAGCGGAAGGAATAGTTCTTCCTTGAACTGGTTTTGTTGATCATTTAGAAAAACACGGATACCGTGATAAGGCTTGGCAATGGGCGTATAATCGCCATTATCACCTGCCGTATATAGTATGTCTAGATAACCATCCTGGTTATAATCGAACATTTTAAAATAAGTAGATCCATAAGTCGGAGGAAACCGCAAAACCTTGTCGATTTCAAACTCCCCTTTCCCTTGGTTGTAAAGTATGTAAATGGCTTCATCGCCCTGTCCGAACAAAGCGACCACATCATTTAGGCCATCACCATTCATATCAACAATTTCGGATCTAATGGCTCCAGGCAGATTGATCAGGTTCTTACCTTCGTACTTTCCATTCTTCATTTTCCACCAAGAAAGTCTTCCGGTCCACTTGCCGAACTCGGATACTACCAATTCGGTTTCACCATCACCGGTCAAGTTTCCGTACGCTGTATGAACAGGTCTGGTAAGATTATCAATGATCTTATTTACCATTCCGTTTTCCGAATATTGGGAGATAAATCCATTTGGGTTGTCGGTCGCGGCAAAAGAAGTGCCCATATGGGTATGCCAATAGATGTCATCCTGCTTTTTGGCGTGGACTAGATTAATCCCTACGCTATCCTGTTTTTGTAATTTCAGGTTGGCATCATAATGCATAATTATTCCTCCTTGGTTCGCATCTCCCGAAATCAAATGCCCGTGAGAAATAAATCCAGTAAAAGTAGTAGAAGGTCGTGGAAAAGGCAATTCAACTTTCTTTGCCTCGAACAAATTCGTAAAAGCCTCGATCTTTCGTTCGCCAATAGGAAGTTTTTCAGGTGCTAGACCAAGTATATAATCCTGTAGTCTTTGCCATTCTTCTTCACTGAAATTGGGAGTTTTAGTAGCTAGGTATAAAGACGATTCCTCACTTATTCTTTTACCTTCCCCTTCATCATTAAAGGCAACAATTGCAGAATCTGGTTGGTTTCTAAATCCCATCATATAACCCATTCTAGGTAGGACATTTAATCTCCAGGTGGTTTTATCGAGATTCTCTGGTATGGGAAGCAGATGGCAAGAAGTACAATGAATGTCCATCAACTGTTTTCCCGTCAAAGCGGTTTCCCCAGTTTTTTTTACCTGTTCCGCGCAGCTGGACAAAACTAAGAGAACATAGAGAATTAGAAAAAGTAAATCACGATGATTAAGGTTCAAAATCCGCATAAAAAATGTTATTCTTAACGCCACTTGGGATGCAGTGAGGTTCTGGGTTTTAAATCTTTGTGAATCGAAGATACATATAAGAATTAAAAGTCACCAATTAACTTAACCAATAGCACCTTGCAAATGGCAATGTTATAACCGTATAATGCAACTACTGCCATAAAAACGCATAAAACAAGAGCATATGTAGATTTATTTGGATACCAATTACATAACATTCTTTAGAATACAATGTTTTTTGTATAAAGACCCCATCAATACTTTCCCTATTTAGCTACCTTTAGTGTGCATTTTATATTACCAATGAGAAAAAAGCTACTAAAGATTATGGGAATACTGCTTGGTTTTCCTTTACTACTAATACTTGTCTGTAATCTTACCATAGATGTGGCAACCAAAGGTAAAACTTTCTCTTCCCTTGAGAATATTCCCAAAAACCGGGTGGGCCTAGTTTTAGGTACTTCAAAAAGACTTATATCTGGGCATGCCAATCCGTATTACACCAATCGCATAAAGGCTACAGCTGAACTTTATGCAGCAACAAAAATAGATTTTGTACTCGTTAGTGGCGATAATGCCACTATCTATTATAATGAACCTAGCACTATCAAAAAAGATCTTATGGCCGAAGGCATTCCTGAGGATAAAATCTTTTTGGATTATGCAGGTTTCAGGACCTTGGATTCAATGGTGAGGGCCAATGTGGTTTTTGGATTGGATAGTGTTACCGTCATTTCCCAGAAATTCCACAATGAGAGGGCCATTTACTTGGCTAATCAAAAAGGATTGAATGCAATTGGTTTTAATGCTAGGGACGTTGTAGGACAACAGGGCTACAAGGTACATTTCCGGGAATACTTTGCGCGTGTAAAGGTGTTTATAGACCTATTGTTAAATACAGAGCCCAGATTCTATGGCAATAAGATTGAAATTAAATAGCCAATCCAATCATCTCGATTAAATAGTTTATTTTAGGTGAGACAATCACCAATCATGTCTAAACTCAAAGTACTCCTAAAAAACCTTGGTCCGGGCCTATTGTTCGCAAGTATGGCCATCGGCACTTCCCATTTGGTCCTATCTACCAAAGCGGGAGCCCAATATGGATGGCTTATGGTCATCCCCATTGTCCTTGCAAATATTTTCAAATATCCGTTTTTTGAGTTTGGCGTACGGTATACCAACGTAACCAACAAAACTTTGATCGAAGGCTATCTTAATCGAGGAAAAGGATATCTATGGTTTTATGCTTTTATTACTCTGATAACAACTTTCACTATTTTGGCAGCTCTATATACAGTAACAGCAGGGCTTTTTATTAATCTATTTAAAATACCTGATATTTCAATAAGTATTGTCGCTCTTGGACTGTTCTTGTTTATTAGTGCCTTGTTAATCATTGGGAAGTATAAATTCTTGGAGTTTTCATTGAAATTTGTGGTATCTATCTTATTTATTGCCCTGATAGTGACCACTTTACTTGTGGTTTTTAGAGGGCAGGTTGAAGAAGTAGAAAACTTTTCACCACCTTCTATCTTTAATGAAGCGGGTATACTATTTCTAATAAGCCTCATGGGTTGGATGCCTACAACCGTGGAGGCATCTTCCTGGGTAAGTTTATGGAGTATTGAAAAATGGAAAACCCAAAAATTGAAACCATCATTGAAGGAATCACTTCAAGAGTTCAATGTAGGTTATTTTACCACCGCGGTTTTAGCCCTATTCTTTTTAATTATTGGATGTATGACCCTGTATGGAACCAACACAGAGTTAAGTGGCAATGCGGTAACATTCGCTGATCAAGTAGTGCGATTGTTCACTACGCATATTGGGCCCTGGGCGACCATTTTCATTGCCATTTCTGCATTTGCCACCATGTTCAGCACATGCATGACGGCACATGATGCTGTTACCCGTGTTAGTTTGGATATTATTGATCTTCTTTATCCCAAAACAAGATTGACAGGAAAAAAAGGCTATTTTGCCTTAGGAGTAACCGTATTGGCCTTTGTTAATTTCTTGGTTATTGCCGCGTTTAGTGCCAATATGGGTATGTTGGTAGCACTAGCGACTTTTGTTTCGTTTGTTGTTGCCCCAATAATTGGCTACATGAATTTGAAGAATGTCATGAGCAATGAAATACCAACGTCGATGAGGCCAAAAAAAGGACTCCAATTCTTGACTTATATGGGTATTGTATTCTTATCTGTATTTTCGTTGATTTATTTTTGGATGGTCATTTTTTAATAAACGTATAGGTTGTTACCCTATTGGTTTAAAGCTCATCAAAATTAGCAATTACGATATGCGTCCGCTCGTTTTGGTTGTGTAGAAATTCTAGACAATAGACACCATCCGCACATTTATTAATTAGATTATCCTCTCCAAAACCGATTGCATTTATATTTGATGAGGAGAGGCCATTTTCTGCAAGATACATTTTAATGGCATCCGCACGTCTTTGGGAAAGTCCACTATTGTTCTTATTGCTACCCTTACTATTGGTATGTGACTCTATAGACAATTTTAATTTTGGAAATCGTTGTACAGCATCAACTACTTTATCAAGTTCAATTTTTATTTTAGGAGTAATATCCGCTTGCCCCTTGGTAAAATAGAATTTTTGAATTTTCACTACCTTTTTCCCTTCTTTTTCGGTCATCAAATCGTCTATAAATGAAAGTCCAATATTGAAAGCTTCTTGCTGTACGCTTTCATATTCGCTTTCATTGTAAGTAACCGAAAAAATAGAATGCCTATCCTTGGTAGCCTGTACTGTCACTTCATTCCTCCAAGGAATCTCTAATCTAAAATCGCCATCTTCATTTGAATAGACCTCTGTAATGATACCTCCATCCTTATCCAATAGTCTTACTTGTGCTTTTAAAACACCGTCCTTTGATTTAAGATTCACAACTCGACCCTTTAAAGAAAATGTTTTTAAACCCAAGTCTTGTTTCACTCTAAAGCCATAAATATCATCATTTCCTTTGCCACCCGTTCTATTCGAAGAAAAGTAGCCTAATAATCCATCTGGGTCATGGTCCTTGAGAATAAGACCAAAATCATCAAATGCTGTGTTTATGCCTTTTCCCAGATTTATGGGTATGCCAAAAGAGCCGTCAGAAAACATATTTGTTTTATACATATCCATACCACCAATCCCATAAAAAACATCTGAAGAAAAGTACAGGCTATTGTCAAAAATATAGGGAGCAATTTCGTTTCCCGGAGAATTCACCCTTGGCCCCAAATTCGTAGGCTCCGACATGATCTGCCCATTATTGGTATACACATAGTAAATATCAGTACCTCCATAACCATCCTCGAAGTTGGCTGCAAAATATAATTTAGAGGATTTAGCATCAAAAAAAGGATAATAGAATGAGGTACTTAAGTCCTTAAGAAGAAAACGAAGTTCCCCCTGAGTATCAGACATTCCAATGGCCAGTGAATTTTTACCATTCTCATCAAAACGAAGTTCACCTCCCTGAGTGTTTGATAGTACGTAAAACAATTTTCCTATTTCCTCCGCAAAGTAGGGAGTAGCTTTATGAAATTTTGAATTAGGGATTTCCGTAAATGGGGTTGCACTAAAAACAGTGCCGTCACTGTTTATCTGCGCTACATATATATCAAAATAAGACTCCCCAGAAGGTTCATAAACATCCTTGGACTTTTGTGCCCTACCGCTGCTAAAAAGTAACTTTTCCTTATAAAAACTAGGGGAAAAATCCGCTTGTGGACTATTCACATTAATATTAAAAGCCTGGAAATCCATATCATCTTGCGTCGCGGAACCCAATATTTCATAATTAAAGTCAGCATTCTCCACTAATTCATTTGCGAACGACATTCGCTTCGAGTCGAAAAAGGTTTTTACCCTATCCAAGCT
>JAAETN010000003.1 GCA_024228355.1 Maribacter sp.
TTATCATATAAACTTGCCTTTACCCCCTCACCGATAATTGCAATTTTTCTTTTTTCATTGATATCGGAATGGTTAATGAAACGACCTGATGTAATAGTCATGGGATCCTGATTAATAATTTCAGGATAATCACCATAAACTCCAAAAGCCCCGGTTTTAATTCCTCGGGTCACATTGTTTGCACCCTGAAAACCCCCTAATTGATTTCTTGGCGATACAAATCTAAGATTGGGAACATTGTTCCAGATGGCTTGTACATCATCCAATTTAAAATTATAACGACGGCCTTTGGGTAAACCCATATATTCCTTAGTCGTATTTCTGGACCACATGAACATGGTATTGGTGGCGATGTCACCAAAATCGGCCATGACCCCATTTTTAAATCCTTTACCCGCAGCCAAAAGGATAATAAGGATTGAGATGCCCCAGAAAACACCAAATGCCGTAAGAACAGTCCTAAACCAGTTACTGGTTAGCACCTCTAATATCTCTTTCCAACGATCCCTATTGAACATTCTAGATTACTTAAATATTATTCGTCCCTTAGCGCATCAATAACATGAATATTCGCAGCTCGCCAAGCTGGGAAAAATCCTGCCACAGCACCCGCAAATATCAATACAAAAACGGTAGATATCGCCACATTGAAATTAACCGCAGGATTCACGACATAATCTACTTCAATATAAGGGCCAATTAACTCTAATAGCCCCATACTAAAAATGAGACCCGCAAAGCCTGAAATAGCTGTAACAAAAATAGACTCATGCAAAATCATCCCAACAATAGACCATGGTTTAGCACCCAACGCTTTTCTGACCCCGATCTCACGTGTTCTTTCCTTCACTACGATCAACATTATATTACTTACCCCCACTACGCCAGCAATTATGGTACATATGCCTACAAACCAGAAAAACAGTTTAATACCATTCATAAGTGTAAAAAAACGCTTTACCTCCTCAAGTGTATTGAATACGTTGATGGCACTTGGGTCATCAGGAGCAACCGTATGGGCGTCTTGCAAATACCGTTTCATATCGTTTGAAAACTTGACGGATTCAACAACGGCCTGATTAAAATTCTCAACCGGTTTTAATGTATAAAAGAGATTGTTAATACGATCTGAGCCGTTAAAGACCCTTTGGGCAGTTGATAAAGGAATAAATATGCGCTCTTCTTCCCGTTCACCTCCCATATCCCCATAAACACCAATCACTTTGAATTTAATTCCTGAAATATCCAAATATTCACTAAGGGGGTCTTGTCCGTCCTTAAATATCTCTTTTTTGATTGTATTGCTGATTATTGCAACCTTGGATACATTTTTATAATCCTCATAATTAATATATCTACCTTGTGAAATATATTGATTTTCTACAAATTGAAAACCCGCATTTATGCCCTGTACACTGTAGCCAACTGATTCTTTCTTATAATTGACCAATGCATTGCGAACCCGAAAGCTAGCTGACCTATCCTCAATTTCTTCTGAAAACCTTGACTCTATAAAATCATAGTTTTCATTTCTCATTTGTATAGGACGACCAGGATTAAGGCCTTTATGTTCTTTTGTCGTGACTTGGGTCCACACTACAACCCTATTGGAGGCATCCTCTTCAAACTCTTGTGCGATACCATTTTGCATGCCTTGACCAAAACCCAATAAAACTACAAGGATGAAAATTCCGGATGCTACGGATAGACCCGTAAGAAAGGTCCGTAATTTATTTTTACGGATAGTGTCAAAAATCTCCTGCCATCTTTCGATGTCGAACATAGGGTTGGTTTTGATTGATGAGTACAACAAACATTATTGTACAACAATAAGACTACCAAGACCATTTAATGTTACAGTTTATCCAATAAAAATATGTTAAAAAAAAGCTAGGGTCTAGGCCTTCATTTTATTATAAATAAAATAAAACAAGCCTGCTACCAAGATATAGGGGATTGCCATTAAATAAACGATTCCATTGTTTATACCCTCGGCTGAAGAAGTATTGCCCTCACTTTCCAAAACGGCCCTGCACATTGCACACTGTGCTTCAACAATCTGAGGAGCCATCAGCAAGGAAAATATGAGTATAAAGAAGAATATATTTTTCATTTAATGCATATAATAAGGTGAAATCATTAAATAAACCACAACTCCCGAGACTGCCACATACAACCAAATTGGGAATGTGAATTTCGCCAACTTTCTATGTTGATCAAATTTTTTTAAATACGCACGGGTATAGGTTCTAAGGACTAATGGAATTACTCCTATTGATAAAATGATATGTGTTATCAATATAAAATAATATATGTATTTAACAACTCCTTCACCACCATAACTAGTTGAATCAGAAGTCATGTGATAAGCCACATACATTAGTAAAAACAATAATGAAAGACCAATACAGATGTTCATTAATTTTTGATGGAGTTCTCGTTTGCCATTTTTAATGGCCCAGACGGCTATTATCAAGACGATTGCTGTAAGGCCATTTACAGAAGCATATATGGGCGGCAAAAAAGACAGGGGTTCAACATTCGGAATTCTAACTCCGAACAAGGCCGCAACAAAGATTGGAACAACAATGGAAACCACTGTTATTATCCTTTTGAACTTTTTTTCCTTTAACGCGACCAAGTCCATGTGTTATTACTCTTTTAAAAGTTTGTAAATATCCTCCTTTAAAATAGATATCTGTTCTATCTCTCCTTCGCTGTTCTCACCATCTTCTTCGGTAATGGTACCGCGATAATAAATAATGGGATTCCCAAATTCATCAACCCTGGATCGCAAGTACCCATTTTTATCTATCAAGGCAAAAAGACCGGCATGTTCAAAGCCCCCAGGAGCATCTGGCATTTCTGAAACGAAAATATTGAATCCTGTATTCGCCAATTCATAAATGTCCTCTTGGCTTCCTGTCATCAAATGCCAATCCAAGTTCGTAATGTCATTTTTTTCGGCATATTCCTTTAATACTCTTGGCGTATCATATTCGGGTGTAATAGTGAAAGACGCCACGCCAAAGTCATTTGAAGTTTTGAATTCTTCTTGCAAATCGACAAGGTTTTTAGTCATTATCGGGCAAATTGAGGGACATGAAGTAAAGAAGAACTCTACTATATAAACCTTTCCGAGATAGTCTTTGTCTGTAATTACCAGGCTATCCTGGTCTATGAATTCAAAAGAAGGTACACGACGTTTATTTCCATTCAAAATTATATGGGCCAATTCCGCACTGTTATCCTTACGGTTCATTCGGTCGTTCTCTATCATTGTACCCGATTTCGCGCGATCAACGATCTTTGGGATAAAGATTATACCAAATACCAAAATCACCAGTGAAACCCATACGTAGGTATATTTCTTCATTAATTCTTCCTATTTGCGTTGTTCTTTT
Source organism: Maribacter sp. (assembly GCA_024228355.1). Lineage (GTDB taxonomy): Bacteria > Bacteroidota > Bacteroidia > Flavobacteriales > Flavobacteriaceae > Maribacter_A. Next base: position 3,405 of record JAAETN010000003.1, read on the forward strand.
TCAAAGCCAAGCGATACTCCGCTAAAATTATCTTCACATCATCCTCCATCTTATTATTCAAATCAGCTACAGAGGTGGTATTAAAGCCAAACTTGGTCCCTTCATCCTCATCATTTGTCCTACCCCGCAAGTTTCTATCCTTATCAATTATAAATACGAAAGGTGTTGCTAGATTTTCGTCGAGGGTCAAATCGGTTTTCAAAGCATCGAAAAAATCCTCAATCTGCATCTCACTACCATAAACAAAATTCCATTTAACCATATCAGTTAAATTACCCAATTCTGCCTTAAGTTCATCCACTTTACTTTCATTGTCATGAGGAACCAACATCACAAATTGAAAATCATTGAACTCATAAAACCGTTTATAGATTTTCTGGTTCAGATTAAAGGCGCTGCCCTTTTGATTTTCAATATCATTGCCCAAAAATCCCAAAATGGTTATTTTGTCCTTTAGCTCTACATTTTCGTCGATAGAAGAAATATCGGTAATATTCTCGGTAAGGATTGGGAGCTTGCCAAAGTTATTTACCCCAGAGGCAAAGAACAAATAAACTACTATTGGTAATATAAAAAGTACGGCTAAAACAATTTTATTTTTCATAGGAGGTGTAAAACTAGCAAAAAGGGTATTTCACTCTAACTTTAAATCAGTTTAAGAACCATTAATACTAGTTTATTTTACATCAGGTTTCTAACCAACAAAAATAAAAAAGACGGTTCAAAGACCGTCTTTTTATTCTGTTAATTATATGTTTATTAGAAGTTCCAGGTTACGAACCCATCCTTGAAAACACTGTAAATGTAATTCCCTTCCACCAATAGGATAAATGCCAGATATGCAACTAGGAATACCGGAGTCCAAACAATTGCCCTGCGTAATGATTTTTTTTCATCCCTAAGGTGCATAAAGTCCCACGCAATATAATAGGCCTTTAGCAAGGTCAAAACTATGAATATCCAATTTAGCACTTTCATACCCAAAATTGAATTACCTGTGAGAACATCAGGTTTCGAAATACCCAATGCAACTTCAACTGCAGTTACAATCGTCAAAAATACAAGTACTGCCCATATTTTTTGGGTGTTGGACTTGAATTTTAAAAGTCCTCTGAAAATTTCCAACTTGTGTTCGTGTGCCATGCTAAATTTTATTAAAATCCTTATTAATCAACTCTTTCGGGAAACTGAAGCAGCTTCAGATTAAACCAAATAAAAGAAGGTGAATACAAATACCCAAACTAAATCTACAAAGTGCCAATAGAGCCCAATTTTCTCAACCATTTCATAATGGCCTCTTTTCTGGTAAGTACCCATCACCACATTAAAGAAAATAATGAGATTTATCATTACCCCTGAAAAAACGTGGAACCCGTGGAACCCAGTAATGAAAAAGAAAAAATCTGCAAACAACCTACTGCCATATTCATTATGGACAAGATTTGCCCCTTCGACAACCTGGGATGCATCCTGAATTTTTGCTAGAGATTCCTGTCTAGATAGTAACGTCTTATCTCCCTCAGTATTAATTGTTTCTGTCCTAACAAGTATATTTGAATTGGCATTGAACCCTTCTAATACTTCATTTAGAGAATAACTTGGCTGGTACCCCTCATTATAGAACCAAATCCCATTATTTCTTTCGTGCTTTACCCTTTCGCTAGGTATTGTCTTGGCGAAATCTGCCAATGCGGCCCTTTCCCCGGTATCCGCTTTTACGAATTGTAAAATTCTACCACCTCTTGTTTCAACGGCACCATAATCACCGCTAATAAATGTTGCCCATTCCCATGCCTGTGAGCCCACGAATATCGCTCCCCCAATAATAGTCAAGAACAAATACAAAATAACACCATTCTGCTTCATTCTGTGCCCAGCATCAACAGCAAGTACCATTGTTACAGACGACATAATTAGAATGAAGGTCATGAACGCTACGTAGATCATAGGGTAGTTGCCATGAAAGAAAGGAACGTGGGTAAATACTTCATCCGCAATTGGCCATGTCTCAATAAACTTGAATCTTGAAAAACCATATGAGGCCAAAAATCCTGAAAATGTCAAAGCATCAGACACTAAGAAAAACCACATCATTAATTTGCCATAGCTCGCTTCTAAGGGACGCTTGCCTCCACCCCATACATTTTCCTCTGTACCAGTTGTAATCGTAGAATCCATAAATTGATTATCGAATGATTAGTATTTTCACAAAAATACATTTTTTTAGAGGATACAAAAGTCAAATGCTAAGAAATCAAAACTTTATTGAAATTTTATCCGACCAATACCATGAACAGAATCAAGTATACCCATAAAAGATCTAGAAAATGCCAAAAAGTAGCCCCTAGCGACAATCCCAAATATTCTTTTGCCGAGTACTTTCCCTTAATCTGATTGACCAATACGACCAATAACGATATTATTCCTGCCACCACATGTACAATATGGACGGCCGCAATAAGAAAGATGTAAGACATTTTTATGCTACTCGTTGGCCCCGTAAAATAATACCCTTGTGCAACCAATTGCGAAAAGCCGTTGAATTGTAGGCCTATAAAAGTGATGCCCAAGCCCATAGTAATCAACAACCAATTCGTACATGCCTTTTTCTCATTTTTTTGTATGGCCTTTTTAGCCAATATATAGGTAATACTGCTAAGAATAATTATGGCAGTACTTATATAAAAAGATGATGGTAATTCAATATTTCTTAGCCAATCTTCCCTCTTACTACTTACGATATAGGCACTGGTCCACCCCGCAAAAGCCATAAGCAGACTTACAATGCTAAACCATAGCATCATTTTTTTTGATCTATCATTCTTTTCTTTCTGAGTTCCTTTAGTTAAGTCCATTTACTTTTATATGAATTTATCCAGTACGTATACTAATTGAATTAGCATAATATAGCTCACACTGGCCAACATTATTTTTCTTGCTGAAACATTGTCTCTTTTTTCGTATAATTTGAAAGCAAAGAACAACATAACGGTGCCCATTAGAAAAACGATCACCGCTGCCGGAATTGACAACTGCAATCGTCCCGTAATTCCCAAAACCGGCACCACTGATATAACCATCATCCAAATAGTATACATAATTATCTGCAGGGCCGTACCTTTATCTTTTTTCCCCGTAGGAAGCATTTTGAAACCTGCCTTTTTATAATCTTCATCCAGCATCCAAGCTAAGGCCCAAAAATGGGGGAATTGCCAAAAGAACTGTATCATGAACAAAGTACCAGGTTCAATTCCAAACTCATTTGTTGCAGCGACCCATCCTAACATAAATGGTATGGCGCCAGGAAATGCCCCAACAAAGACCGAAAGCGGTGTGATTGTTTTCAATGGCGTGTATATACCAGTATAAAGAAAAATGGAAATAGCCCCGAACATGGCCGTTTTAGGGTTTAAAATATATAATGAAATCACCCCTAGAATGGTCAAAATAATCGCAACTACCAAGGCCATGTTCACGGACATTCTTCCTGAAGGAATTGGCCTATTCTTAGTGCGCTTCATTAACGCATCCAAATCTTTTTCTATTATTTGATTAAAGGCATTCGAGGCGCCCACCATGCAATAACCGCCAAATGCAAGTAGCAAAAGTGAGATAAAACTAACTTCAAAAGCCCCTAGTAGATACCCTGCGATAGATGAAATAACCACACTAACCGCGAGTCTTACTTTTGTAATCTCTTTAAAATCAGCAAACACCATGGACCATGATGTATTCTTTGCTGGTTCAACTACGGTCTTCATTATCATTTTTTCTAAAAAGGCAAATATAGTCGCAGAATGCTATTTGTGCAACGAATTACCAAGGTTTATCATATCTTTGAAAGAACACACACAATAACTTTTAAACACTTAATTATGAAGATGACAAAGCTTTTTATGACATTAATAATATGCCTTTGCTTTTTTACAATGGCCTTGGCCCAGGAAAAAGAAGTTATTATAAAGATCGATACGCTATCAAAAGATGTATTTATGTTGACCGGTCAAGGAGGTAATATTGGCATTTATGTTGGAGAAAGCAATGTATTTATGATTGATGATCAGTTTGAACGCCTGAGCGATAAAATAAAAAGTGCTATTAGTACATTAACCGACCAACCTATTTCATTTTTGTTCAACACCCATATGCATGGCGACCATACTGGTGGTAATGCAAAATTCAATTCGAAAGCAACTACTGTAGTGGCTCATGATAATGTGAGGAAGAGTTTAGAAGAAAGATTGGCCAATGACCAAAAGTTGGATAAAAAAATACTGCCTGAAGTATCTTTCTCGGATGATATAACTTTTTATGATGGCGATGAGACCATATTGGCCTTTCATGTACATAATGCCCATACTGATGGGGATGCCATAGTTTATTTTTTAAATAACAATGTATTGCATATGGGAGACACATACTTCTCGGGGAGATACCCTTATATAGATATAAAAAGTGGAGGAAGCGTCGTTGGTTATATAAAAGCTCAAAAGAAAGCGCTATTGCTCATTAATAATGAAACCAAAATAATACCAGGACATGGTAGGCCTTCGAACAAAACCGAGCTTGCGGCTTATATAGCGATTCTTGAAGACATTAAGTCGAAAGTGGAAAAGGAAATCAATGCCGGTAAATCTCTGGAAGAGGTTAAAAACAATGCCAACCTATTATCGGCCTATGATAGCACCCATGGCAACGGCTTTATAAATCCGGAACGCATTCGAGAAATCTTCTATACTAGTTTAAAGCAGGATTAAACAAAAAAAATCCCGAGCCTATGCTCGGGATTTCTATATTATATGGAATGTCTTTTACTGTAACTTAAAGGTAATAGGAATACTGAAAGGAACCCTAACGGCTCTACCTCTTTGTTTACCTGGAGTCATTTTCGGAAGCTTTCCTATAATCCTTGCAGCTTCTTTCTCCAAGTTCTTATCTGGCCCACGCATTCTTACGCCACCAATACTACCGTCTTTTTGAATAACGAACATTACGTTTACCCGACCTTGAACACCCATTTCCTGGGCGATCTCAGGATAACGGAAGTTTTTACTGATATGCTTTTGCATTTGTGCTTGGAAACAAGCGCGCATTGCTTTTGCACCTTTTCCTTTTTCACTTTCACAACCTGGAAAAATTGGCACGTCTTCAATTACTGCAAAAGGAACATCTATATCTTCCTCTATTTCTTCTACTTCAACGTCCTCTACTTCAATTACTTCCTCTTCTTGGCTAGTTTCAGTAGACTCGATTACAGTTTCTTCTACCTCTTCTTCATCTTCAACTATCTCAATTATCTCTGGTGCTGCTGGCGGTGGTGGTGGTGGTGGAGTTTTAATTTGCTCAGTCATTGGAACTTCCTCGTCCAACATATCCTCTACATTCATAGAAATTTCATATTCATTGGTCTTATCATATGTTTTCCATTCCAATCCACGCCAAACCAAAAACATTACAACAGCCAGTCCGATCACAAAATAAGTACCGCTATTTCTTCTTAAATCCGCTTTTGGGTTCTTTTTTAGTTCCATATTTACAATTTTTAATGTTCGCTAATTTAACTAAATAATTAATAAAAAAACAAGTAATCCTTTATTTTAACCTTCTTTGCCTATAAAATATGGCCAAAATCCCAATAATACCTAAAATAACACCTGTACTATTCGCGAGGGCATCATAAACTTCACCCGATCTGTTAACCGTCATTGTACCTTGAATAACCTCAATAATTATACCGAAAAATATAAGCGAAAATGCTAATATTGTCAATTGTTTGGTGGGTAATGATTTTTTCTTTTTCCTTTCAATAAGAAACAATGACCCCAAAATAGTAGGTACAAAATAGAATATAAAATGGATCACTTTATCCCGATAGGGAATATTGAAACTACCAAATTCGTTATCCTCAAAAGAATATAAGCTGGAATATGTGACAAACACCATCCAGCTTATAAACGCAAATGCATATAAATGCTCCTTACGCACCTATTAATTCTTTGTAGTCAGTATCACTCAGTAAATCCCCAACTTCAGACGAATCACTTATTTTTATCTTAACCATCCAACCATCACCATAAGGATCCGTATTCACCTTCTCGGGCTCATCTTCCAAGCCTTCATTAAATTCTATTATCTCACCACTCAAGGGCAAGAACAAATCCGATACGGTTTTTACGGCTTCCACAGAACCAAAAACCTCATCCCTTTCCAAGGTTTCGTCAATAGTCTCAACTTCAACATAAACTATATCCCCTAATTCGCCTTGGGCAAAATCAGTAATTCCTACGGTTGCAACATCACCTTCAACCTTTACCCATTCGTGGTCTTTGGTGTACTGTAAATCTGATGGTATATTCATTTTATTTTTTTTAGCAAAACAAATGTAAATTATTCTTTCAGGTATTTCAAAAAAAAGAGAACTAATACCTGTTGTTTGAAAGTTAAGACATTCTTAAACCGATGAAATCGACTCAAAATCTGACTAATTGCCGAAATTATATTTAAGGGTGAATCCGGAATTAATAGTGGTTTGCGGGAATGCGGTGGAAACCGCAAATTTAGAGAATGAATGATCGTAGAAGAACAAGGCGTTCAAGTTCTTGCTCAGCGCATAATCAGCCGTAAATTTGAGCGAGAACAGATTCTGACCCGATGTAATTTGGTTATTATCAATATCCAAATTTCTGATAATCGTGATATTATCCCGTAACGTAATATCGCCTTTAAGGTTTAAATCACCTTTCAACCTTGTTTTATTTCCTCCAATATTGGTTACGAATTTTACATCCTTAATGCGATAACCTAAACCAAGCGTGTATTCCTTTCCATTGATTTCTGTCATAAGGTTGTTGTCAAAACTCATTGACAGGGCCCTATCTGTTCTTACTTCAGCCAAAACGCTCACCGAGTTCTTCATTTCAAAATCTACTCGTACCAGTGGATTAAACTGATCAGTCAGTACCACATTGTTCAAGATCAAATCTGGAAGCCAATCCCCAGTTTGAGAATCAAATTGTGTATTCTGTTTTTCCAAGTTCGTTTGGAATGAATTAATACTGTAGGAGGCACGATATCCATGACTCAATGAAAAACGTTTGAATTTTTTCTTGAACCATTTATTACGCATTAATCCTGTATATTTTAAGTTCCAGTTCGGAATGGGAATTTGCCGGAAGGCATCTAAATTTACTCGATTCACATCTTGACCCGTATACGCTGCAAAGAAGGCGGGAAGCAGCACATCTTGTTGTGTCTTGCCATATCGTTCCGGAAAACCATCTGTATCCAAAGTTCCAGGCAATTCACCACGATCGGAGACTAATCTATTTGCAATAGTAATTCTGTTCTGTTTGAAGGTCTCGAATATTTCTGAACTAAATTCATCACTTTTAGTAAATGCAGTACCGATCATCATGGTTGAAATACTGAAATTTCCAAATTCATTGACCAAACCGCTTTCTTCTTGTAACCAGGATTGCAAATCGTAATTTTCTTGATAACTATCAGAATACTGCCTGTCTGCCGAAAGATCTATAGTCAAATCCCTAATAGGCTGCGCAGTAGCTGTGATATTCAATTGTTTATTCGTTCGTTTAATGTGTTGCTCATTAAAATCCGAAAAACCTGTTAACCAACCATTACGTGCAGCTTCAAACCGTACATCGGCTTGACTACCAAAAACAAATCCCAGGGTTGGTCTTGCAGTACCTACAAAACCGATAGATTGCGTATATCCAGGAAGTACCGTTCCATTGCTTTCATTGTAATTTACATTCAGTCTTTTGACCATCGTCAAAATATCGACTGCAGTATTGAACAAGGCACTGGTCTTCTGCTTGGGAGGTTTTTGATCTGATGCCATATTACCTGCCTTATCCCTTCTAATTGGGGCTCTAGCTGTAGCGGCTTTTCCATCTCGTTTCTTAAGGCCAATCAAGTCATAGAATTTTTGCATGCTCAGTGCAGCAGTAAGATTGTGTGTATTCGCATTTTGTACCGTATTTATCTCATCACCAGCCACAATACGCAAAGCATCCCCACCGCGTTGCCAATCAAAATTACTGGTATAGGAATACTGTGCACTTATGAAATCAAGAGCAGGAATCTTATCAAAAGGTATATCATAATTCAATTGCATTTGTTGCGCATGCCTATTTGGCTCACCCAAATCCCAGAAACCATCCCACAATCCTAAGGCTTGGTTAATTTCTGAATCAGGATTACCGTCTTCATTAAAATAATTGCGAACTATATTGTTGTTACTTGCAGTTAAATTCAAACTTAATGATTTGCTTAAACTATAATTAATAGCATACTGCCAATTGAACAAATAATTCCGTTGCTGAAGGAAGGGTAAATCAAGCGATTCTACACCCGGTTCAAAAACCTCTCTAAATCTTTGTTGGTTAAACTGCCTGTTGATATTTGAATTGACCGATATGCTTGCAGGCAATAAATTAAAGTTCAAGTCTTTTAACCATTGCCAATATTTACCTGTAAACAAGGAATCTTTTTTAGCAAATGGGGCAACCTCAACAGGTTCAAAGTTGTGATTATAAACAAAACCTGTATTCACATTCTGATCACGAAGTTCTGCAACTTCGAAATCGCGATGATCCGTTTCATTATAGGAATAGTTGAAGGTAAAGTTCTCAACATCGTAGAAATTGGCTTCTCCATCTTCACCCCTATCCTTACGAACACCAATTAAGTTAATACTAGTTCTTTTGGTATAATCCTCGGCCTGTTGCAAGGTTCTATCAGCTTCTTCCTGTGTCGGTGCGGAAGCAATAAGGTCATCCAACTTTAAATCGTCGTAAACAGGATCGAATTCAGGGGTAATCATTTGTTCTGAAATGCCATAGTTGAATGGAATTTGAACACCCCATTTTTTAGGTAATAACTGACCCACGTTCACATTAGTGACCAAGTCATAGGAAATTGCGTCCTCACGGGCACGCTCATTTGGCATTTGATCAATTGCGCCAAAACCTGATGTACTTTTACTCCCTGTCGCCGTAACGTTGGCAAAATCGGCAATATTGGCATCTATAGACGCCACTGCAGCCCAACCCCCATTATTATCCAAACCTGCTAAACGGAGCTCATTGAACCAAACTTCTCCTCTTGCCGGTAAAATATCAATATTCTTTATACCAACCATTATACTACGAACACTCCCCAACGAAGGGTTGCCTCGTATACCAATTCTTAACCTTCCCAAGGTTCTTGGTGCAAATTCAGAAACGGGAATCACTTCGCCATTTTCAACTTCAAAAAACTGTAGTTCATTTAGTGGAGTGTTGGTCCTATTTGCAATACGTAACGATTTTACTCTGTTCAAATCGCCCAATAAAATCTCAATCCCATTCACATCTGGCCAAATCTCACTTTCGGACATTGCCCCGTGAGGGGTAAACTGCAAAGGCAATTCAACTTGATAAAAATTCTGGGATAAATCAGTACCTAATCTCAAAAATCCGACCAGAGGATTTGCATCATCCGTGTAATCACTATTGTTAATTTTTTCTGCATGGATGAACATCTTCAACTTTTTGTACTGGCGAATATCAATATTCAAACTTTTAAAAACCCCTCGGGAATCCTGTGATTCTAAATTATCAACCTTAAAAGATAATGATTGCTCATTCTGACGAATTATAGTATTGTTATTGTTCAGTTGCTCCCGAACTACTCCTGGGGGTAACACATAGGGAATAGGAGTTCGCGTATTGTTTTCTTCAATGTTCACTGTATTCACATCAATGATAGTACCATCGTCAGAGGGATCATTATCTATCAGTTCATCTTGAAGGGTTTTTGTATAGGTACGCCAATCACCTCGAACCAAATCCATAGTCGCAAAACGCAATACCACATCGCTACTGAAACCTGTGAGATACATCCTCATAAAACTAATAGACCTGAAATCGGTGATACCACCAACTGCATCCGTAAAATCGCTAAGTGGAATCTTATATTGGATCCATCTGCGATTAAGCTGCGAGCCATTTGGTAAATCCGGGGTAACACCATCCTTTATATCAGTAACATATTGATCATTAATGCTGGTATTAGGTTTTATTTGAATTCTATATTCATAGTAGCTGTTTACCGTATTCATGGTGAGATCACGATCAATGTCCTCAACATCGGGAAGTGTGGTCGAGCCGCGATTTGTATTGGTAACTTGAACAGGCGAGTTTCCATCGGGGTTATTGAAATCGAAATATCTTTCCAATATACTTCCTTCACGATTTAAATAATATTGATAATTATCCAATGCAGGGTCTTCACCTGAACCATAAATAGCTCCCTCAGCAGCATCATTCAATCCATCAAAACCAACATCCTGCAAAACCCTATTGTTTTCATTGGCATCAAAGGCATATACCAAAGCCTGGGTTGCAGGAACTATACCCCAAGAGGGTTGATGAATCAATGCATCAGGATCTACAGGTAGCCCATTTTCATATTGTTTTCTTCCGTCCTTCAGAACGTCTTCAGAAATATTCCCTAAGTTAAAAACCAATTCTCCAGGGCTTGTTGCGATACCGTCTACATAAGGGTCTAATACCCAAAATTGTACGAATTCTACATTCGACTGTTCAAAATCAGTACTACTCAATGATCGCATAATTCCTGCCCATTTATCTTGCGATGAATCAGTAGCAAAGTCGGGATTGGTATTATATGGTCCCTTCGTATTAGGGTAATACGCCAAATCCAATGTTCCTTGAACCGTTGTTTGCCCTTGGGCAATATCTACCTGGGGAAAGACCTCATCAATAAATACCCTTCGTGTCGCATTGGTTGAGATATCGTTATCACTAATCGTTGCAGGTCTTTGGTTCGTATAGAAAATAGGGTCAATAGTGTACCAAGCCATTTTAGCCCTACCGTAACCATTGATCAAGTTCGCAGGATCTTCAGGAGCACTGCCAGAAAGCACACCACCAGGGGCAAATTCCAATGGTGTACTCGCCAGTGACCAGCCCAATGAAGAGCGGATATCTATTAAGGCCTGAGCGCCTTCAAAATCATCCAAATAAGTTGTTGTCTCTCCCTGAAAATCAGCATTTTTTGGTGAATTTGGTTTTAACCAAGCAACTTCTCCCCGTACCGACAGATTAGAGGGGACATCAGTATCTATATTTGGCAGCTTATTCACCATTCGTGTTAAAAATGGAATCTCCGTCGAGAAATTACCATTCAAACCAAAAATCGTATTGTTGACGGGCTCAACGCCAAAGTTTGATTTTTGGGTTAAGGGTCTTTCATTTAAATTCAACAAAGTGGCACCTATAATAAAGTTCTCGTTTACTTGGTGCTCTACATTTATCCCTGTAAACCTTCTAGTCTGTTGACCAAAGACCGCATTGTTCTCTACAGAAATATTGATAGGAGTGTTTGAAGCTTCAAGACTAGGATCCAAAATTTGTACCGTTCCAGCCTGATAATTCACCGTATAATCAATACCTTCTTGCAAGGTCCTACCTCCAGCGGTAACCCTGACCGAACCACGTGGCACATTGAATGCACCGATAGGAATACCATTGCTTCCTTCAGATTTGTATCTACCTTTTAATAAAAACTTGTTCTTTACTGGATCCTGTAATGCAGCGGCTTTGGTCTGGGTATACATATCCCTAAAGACATATTTCTTTTGGTTTTCGTTATATCCCTGATCATTGATAACATCATAAGTGCCACTTCCCAATAATTCAAACATATATTCTCCGAAAGGCTCTACCTTGGTGAAAATGATTCTTCCTCCTTGAGTGTCAACCGTTAGTCCTGGTATAAAGTCAAAGAATCCGTCACCTCCTGGTTGAACATCATTATATGCATTTAATCTATCTAAATTAAAAACATCAAGCAAAATACGTTCCTGCAAGGGTTTGGGCAAATCTGGCCACCCAGAACCGGCACCTTCAACTACTGGTGTTATATAATTTCTAGGTGTTGGATCAGAATAAAGGATATTCAGTTTAAAATCTTCTTGACTCAACCTAAATGCCCCAGTGGCATATATATTCTTCATCATTATATCCCAAATAGGATCCGTGATATTCGTAATATTACTTTTTAGTAGTTTAAGAACAAGGGTGTTGTTATTGATTACAGGATTTACACCATTGATGCCTCCTGTAACCGTGGTTGCATCCAATCCTCCATTTGCAAATTCACCAACTTGATAAACCTCACCGTTGAAGGTGTATTGGAAAGCTACAGCCAATACCTCATCGTTACTCAACCTTTGGTTCAAGGAAACATAACCTAGTTGGGAATTAAATTGATAATCCCTGGTCAGCTCCAATTTTCTAGCATTTTCAAGAATGGCATAATCAAAACCCTGATTTACCTGATACCCGGGTATATTAAAGCCCGCTTCCACGGTCGCAATATCCCTAATAGATTCTGTCAAGGCACCTCCAGCACCTATTGCCGCCGGATCAAAATCATTGGCATTGTTCCTTGGTAAGGCATTACTGGGGTTATTAAAGAACCCTACCGGGTCTCCATTACTAATTCCTATTCTTGTTTTTTCCTCCAAAGATTCCCCTAAATCCTGGATTGCCACCACATTCCGAACGTTTAAGGTTTGTTGGCTTCTATTGGTTACCCATACCTCTAAACGGGTAATCTGTACTTGGCTATTTATATAAGGATAGTTGGCCAAGGCATTATCATAATTGTCCCTAAAATACTGAGAAAGATAGAAGTGCCTGTCCTCATCATAATCCAAGGCCGTGAGTGAAAATTCATTTATAGTACCGCCACCCTGTGCTACGACGGTATTGTTTTGTGAACGCTGTTCAGAGAATACGGCGGTTACTTTCGTCTTACCAAATTGCAACTGGGTCTTGATCCCGAACAAACTCTGTGCTCCAGTAATCAAAGAACTATTAAGGGGCATATTAACATTACCCACTTCTATTTTCTGAAGTATATCATCTTCAGTCGGAGTATAATCCAGTTTTACGATATTCTGAAAATCAAAAGTGGCCTCAGTATCGTAATTTGCCGTTACTTGAAGCCTTTCACCAATCTTCCCTAACATACTCAGACTGATACGCTGATCAAAGTCAAATGACAAATTGGTCCGGTTTCTTGGCGAGAGCGATGGATTATCATTTTTTTGCCAAATTACCCCCAAGTCCATTGCTACTGAACCTTGAGGAATCACTTCAATCGTATTACCACCAAATACCGACTGAAAGAAATTATTGTTTATATAAAAATTGGGCAAAAGGTTTCTTCTCGCTTCTTCACTTCCCTCTTTTTTTCCTGAATAGGCATCTAATTTCTCTTTGAAATAATCTTTCATTCCCTCTTTTCGAACCAGTTCCATGTATTGTTCAGGGGTAAGGATTATTGGATAACCTATATCGAAATCACCAACTTTCTCAGTATAGATATATCTATCAAGATTGGGATCATAAATGTATTTGGAAGTAATGCTCTCAGGATTATCGAACTTTAATTTTCCAAGGGAAAATCCAGTTTTCACTGAGTCTATCACCTGCTCGTTATCGTCTTCAGCTTCCGTATCCTGAGCGTAAGAAAATTCTACAGACCCAAAGAAAAAAGCGAATAGGATTATAAGCTTAAATGAATATTTAAGAAATTGTTTTGCCCCTCTTTTCAAACTTATTACAAATTTTTAAGCGCAAGTTTAATAATGTTCTCTACGCTTAGCGAAGGATCCTGGCTAATTACTTTGTCCACAACCTTTTCAGCCTGTCTCCGGACAAATCCAAGAACCTCTAAAGCAGATAACGCTTCTTCTTTATTTGTATTGTTTGAATTGATGGAAACTTCATCAATATCGTACACTTTTAAAATCTTGTCCCTAAGGTCAAGAATCACCCTTTGAGCTGTTTTGGTACCTATTCCCTTAATTCCCTGTATGGTAGCGGCATCTCCGTTGGCAATGGCGTCCCGTATTTGTGCAGGAGATAAAGATGAAAGCATGGTTCTGGCGGTACTTGCCCCAATCCCTGAAACCGAAAGTAATAACCTGAAAATCTCTCTTTCTGATTTCTCGGCAAAACCAAAAAGTGTATGTGAATCTTCCCTTACTTGTAAATGTGTAAACAAGCTTATGTTTTCTTCATCTTTTATATAGGAGAAAGTGTTTAGCGAAATATTTACAAAATAACCTACACCGGCACATTCAATAACTACATTTGTAGGATTTTTTTCTACTAATTTTCCTTTAAGATGGGTAATCATGGATTAAGGTTTTGGGTTATTGGATTTTCCATTAAGTTTTTAAGTTGTACATTCTGACAACTGGTACTGCCGATTACATGTCATTTATCTTTTTCTCTTTCTTTCGCTTTTCCCTTTCTTGGGCATCAACAACTGCTACAGCGGTCATATTCACCATTTCATCTACGTCGGCCCCCAATTGCAGTACATGTACCGGTTTTCTAAGGCCCAACATGATCGGACCTATGGAATCTGCCCCATTGAGTTCTTTTAATAACTTATAGGTGATATTGGCCGATTCTAAATTGGGAAATACGAATGTATTTACCTTTTTGCCTGCTAATTTTGAAAATGGAAAGTTGCTTTGAAGCAGTTCCTTACTAAGTGCAAAATCAGTTTGAATTTCACCATCGACCACCAAATGTGGATGCTTTTCATGTAAAATCTCAACTGCTTTGGTAACTTTCTTCGCATTTGGATGTGCTGAAGATCCAAAGTTTGCATAGGATAACATTGCAATTACTGGTTCAAAACCAAAGGCCTCAGCCAAGTTAGCGGTCATTTCAGCTATTTCAGCAAGTTCTTCAGCTGAAGGATCTATATTTATTGAAGTATCAGCCAAAAGTAATGGCCCACGTTCCGTGTTCATAATATTTACAGTTGCTGCACGCTTAACCCCCTTGGCCCTTCCTATTACCTCAAAAACAGGCTTAATAACTGTGGGAAAAGCTCTGGAATATCCAGAAATCATTCCGTCTGCATCATTTGCGAAAACCATCATAGCCGCATAATAATTTCGCTCTCTCATCTTGGTCTTTGCACCATAAAGTGTAACTCCATTTCTATTGGTTCCCTGCCAATACCGAGTAGCGTATTGGTTTCGCTTTTCCAAGGAATCATCGTTCTTGGGATCTATTATAGTAACCTCGGCATCGAATTCAAGCTCTTTTTTCAGTTCATTAATGGCTTCTCTGTTTCCTAATAATATTGGAATGGCAATTCCTTCCTCATAAACTATCTGTGCCGTTTTCAAAACATCTAAATGGTTGGCCTCTGCAAACACGATTTTCTTTGGATTAACTTTGGCCCTGGTATGCAGTAATCGCACCACTTTATTATCACTACCGGAACGACGTAACAACTGCTCCCTATATTTTCCCCAGTCAGCAATTGGTTCTTTGGCAACCCCACTGTCAATGGCAGCTTTGGCCACAGCAGGTGGAATTTCCGCAATTAGTCTTGGGTCAAAAGGTTTAGGGATAATATAATCCTTGCCAAATGCCAATCTAGTCTCAGAATATGCAATATTCACCTGCTCAGGAACAGGTTCTTTGGTCAGTTCTGCTAAAGCGACCACAGCCGCCATTTTCATCGCTTCATTAATCTTGGTTGCACGTACATCCAAAGCCCCTCTGAAAATGAAAGGAAATCCAAGAACGTTGTTAACCTGGTTAGGATGATCAGAACGACCTGTTGCCATGATAATATCATTTCGTGTTTTACAAGCCAGATCATAGCCAATTTCAGGATTAGGATTGGCCATGGCAAAAACGATGGGATTTTTGGCCATGGTCTTTAACATTTCTGGGGTAACAATATCAGCTATTGACAGGCCTATGAACACGTCTGCATCTTGCATGGCTTCATCGAGGGTATCGATTTTTCTTCCAGAAGCAAATTCCAATTTCTCTTTTGATAGATTTTCACGGTCATTTCTAATTACCCCCTTACTATCCAACATTACAATTTTTTCTCCCTTGGCGCCGAAGGCTTTGTATAAACGTGTACATGAAATGGCAGCTGCCCCTGCACCACTGATAACAATTTGAATATCCTCAATTTTTTTCTTTGTAATAACCAATGCATTCAAAAGTGCCGCTGCCGATATTATCGCAGTCCCATGTTGATCATCGTGCATTACGGGAATATCCAATTCCTCTTTTAATCTTCGCTCAATCTCAAAAGCTTCAGGAGCTTTAATATCCTCAAGATTTATACCTCCAAATGTTGGTGCTATAGCCTTAACCGTTTCAACAAACTTATCTACATCTGTAGCGTCAACTTCTATGTCCATTCCATCGATGTCGGCAAAAATCTTAAAGAGCAAACTCTTACCTTCCATAACCGGCTTAGAAGCTTCAGGACCTATATTGCCTAATCCTAGGACTGCTGTACCATTTGATATAATGGCCACAAGATTGCCTTTGGATGTGTATTTATATACTGCGTTTATATCTTTTGCTATCTCCAAACAAGGTTCAGCTACCCCTGGAGAATAGGCAAGTGCCAAATCACGTTGCGTTGAATAGTGCTTGGATGGTACTATTTTTATTTTTCCGGGTTGCGGTTTTGCATGATAAATCAGTGCCTCATGTCTTAGCTTCTTCTTGCTCATTTAATTATCATTTGAAAAACAAAAATAAGGGTATTCCTTAGAAAACTATAAGCTGTCTAAAGAATCAGTTATCAAAACTTAAGAATCAGAACGATATACTTTCAATCGCATTGCCAAAATGGCGGCAATAATAAAGAACACTCCACCAAATAGAATGGCGTTGACAGCATTGTTGCCGAGCAAATTTTTGATGATAAATCCGAAGGAGATTGTTTGTATCAACATTGGTATTACGATCATCATATTAACAATGCCCATATATACTCCCCGTCGTTCTTCAGGAATAACCTTCGATACCATGGCATAGGGAATCCCCATCATTGCGGCCCAACCTATACCGAATAAAATCATAGGTAAGAGCATTAAATACTGATTTGAAATATAAGGCATACTCAGCATTGCAATACCAGTTAATACCAAACTAAGTACATAGACCATTTTGGAACTATACTTTCTGGCAATGGGAACCAGGGCCAA
>JAAETN010000004.1 GCA_024228355.1 Maribacter sp.
AAAATATTGAATTCAGATATTATTCACTTGAGAAGACCAGATGGCAGGTCATGGGATGGTTTTATGCATGTTAATCCGGGATTAGAGGAAAAGGCACTGGTTATGCTTTTTAATCCTACTGCAAAGACCATTGAAGAAACACTAAAATTGCCCTTATATTTTACGGGATTGAAGGATGAGGTATTCATTAAGGAAAAAGGGGAGAGCGTAACAACATCTAAATTAAACCGGAATTACGAAACCGAAATAAGGGTTAGCTTGCCTGCAAATGGCTATACTTGGCTTGTGGTTAAATAATCTTGATGTATATAACAAATAAGTATGAAATATGTATTATGGGTAGTGGTTTTGATCCTTTTTGTAGGATGCAAAGTCGTTTCAACCAAAAAGTATGGGCCAGCAATATTTGTACAAAAGGAAGGTAGAGCAAACAAAGATTGGAAATTAGTCTGGCAGGATGGTTTTGATAATGCGGAGATAGATACTACAAAGTGGACACGAATACCTCCGAACAATGCTGATTGGGGAAATTATATGACCAATGACTCACGTTGCTATTCACTAGCAAATGGTAAATTATCCTTAATTGGTATTAACAATCCAGATACGATTAGTGACCCACGACCTTACTTAACCGGTGGTATTTATACTAAAGGCAAGTTCGCCTTCCAATATGGAAAAATAGAAATTAGGGCAAAATTGGAAAGTGCAAAAGGAGCCTGGCCGGCTATTTGGATGCTCTCAGAACAAAACAAATATGGTACATACCCAAGAAATGGGGAGATAGATATTATGGAACATTTAAACTATGATGCTATCATTTACCAGACCACTCATTCCTATTATACCTTAGAACTCAAACAAAAAAAGAACCCGCCTTATTATACCACCGTTGAATGTGATACGGAACAATTCAATATCTATGGGTTGGAATGGTATCCAGATAAATTGGTGTATACATTAAACGGAAAGGAATCATTTACCTACCCAAAAATATCAGGAGTTGACCCATCGCAATGGCCCTTTGACCAACCTTTTTATGTATTAATAGACCAACAACTTGGCGGTTCTTGGGTGGGCGAGGTAAACCCGAATGATTTACCGGTTCAAATGATAATAGATTGGGTCAAAGTATATCAATGATTATATTTAAGTAAAATTGGCACTTTAATGAATTTATGATGAGTAGAGCAAAGATTTTGGTAATTGCATTTTTAGTCGTATTTCAATCCTGTGATAAAATAAATCCACCTAAACCTATTGGACCTTTGCCGTCTGATCGGCAATTGGCCTGGCATGAGTTGGAGTATTATGCATTTGTCCATTTCAATATGAACACATTTACAAATATGGAGTGGGGTACAGGCGGTGAAAAACCAGCACAGTTCAATCCCTCCGAATTGGATACAAGACAATGGGCAAAAGTGGCTAAAGATGCCGGAATGAAGGGTATCATCTTAACAGCTAAACACCATGACGGTTTTTGTTTGTGGCCAAC
>JAAETN010000005.1 GCA_024228355.1 Maribacter sp.
CCATTAGACCGATTGGTATATATTCTGCCCAATTCTGCTTTTATAGTTACTTTATCTCCTTTTTTCACGTAAAGATCAGATAAATTATAATACGTACTAATATAGTTTCCGTGTTTTATTTGAACCCCCTTATTGCCCCCAGGAACCGAAAGAATAGCAATAACCTCTCCTTCAAAAATAGCCCTTGCCTTGGCGCCTGCATCAGTTGTTATAATCACACCATTGCTTTGATGTTTGATCCCAGGATAAACTGCATCCTTATAAACCCCAAATCCCTGACTTTTTATTCCTTTTTCCACAGGCCAAATCAATTTACCCTTATTAGCGGAAAAGTTATTCGCCACAAGAGTAGCTTCAGGGGTTAAAATAAATTTATTTGAGGATGTCTTGGTGACTTTTCCAGCACCCGCCTTTTTATTCGAAGCAGCGATTGCATTTCGTATCAACCTTTCAATTTGCCGATCTATTTTACGGGCCTCCCTTTTTTTCTCTTGAATCGCCGAAGCGTACTTGCTCTCATTTTGACGAATGCTCCCCAACAATTCCTTTTGGGATTTCATCTCTTTCATCAATTGCGCCTTTGCCCTGCTGTTTATGGCGATCAATTGGTCTTTCTCTTTACGCTGGTTTGTTAGATCGAGATTCAATTGGGTAAGTTCATCTGTTTTGACCATTATTTGTTCTCCCTGGTCCTTTCGATACTGCGTATATTGCTTCATATACTGCATGCGCTTAAAAGCCTGGAAAAAATTCTTGGAAGATAAAAGGAACATTAACCTACTTTGCTGCGACTTGTTTTGATACGACTTCTGTATCATGGTTGCATATTCTTCTTTCAGCGCTTTCAAATCATCCCGTAACTTGGAAATGTTTCGAATATTAGCATTGATCTGCCTATTCAATAAATTGGATTGCTGATTGGTTACTCGTATCAATTGTTGGCGAACATTGATCTTTTTGTCCAAAGCTTCCATTTGATCCAGGACATTGCCTCTTTCTTTTTTTTCAGCGAATAACAATCGATTTATTTCGCCGATTTCTTTTTGAAGTTGTTCCCGTTTCGCCTCCAAAGCCTTCTGTTCATTGGTTTGGGCAAACGCAGCATCTATCGACAGAAGGGTCGAGATTACAAGAAAACATACAAGAAAAACGCGTTTACAATGCATCGGTCTTTATCACAATCTTTTTATAACCTTTCGGTATCCTATATGGAAAATTCAATGTCCTATTAAACTCTATGCTGCGATAATCCAAGTCAATGATATTTTTGCTGTTTGCTTCAATGGCCGTAATAACTATTTCATTTGGCAGTATCTTTTCATTGATCAACTGATAGTTCTTATACGCAATATCCAAAAATCTCTTCTTTAAAGGTTGGGATAATTGCTGTGCTGAAATCTTGAAATTGTCCGGTTCAATCATGTACAAGGTCTTGAACAACACCAATTGTTTTTTGGGTTTTAACACATAATCGGATTCAGATATTGAAGCATCATATTTTGCGTCTCTTAAATCGAAAAGAGCTTGACCTAAAAGCAGGTTTTGTACCTTATCAAAATCCAGTTCGGTACCCAACATATTGCTCAAATACGAAAAGTCCCCGTCAAAATATTCATTTTGCAATTTATTATAAAAAGTAACCCTATTTGGAGTCACATAAGCTTTTACGACTCCTAAAGGTGCACTTATCCAAATGGCCTTGTTTTTTTCCATTCTCAAACTAACCGTAACACTTTTGGAAGATTCCCCATCAAAATACCTGATCTTCATTCTTCCACTTAATGTCTTGAAGTCTATTTGATTTTGATAATGTGTTTTTATGATATTTTTCGCTGACATATTTTCATCAACGGAACCATCGGCAGCAAGTTTCTTGGATTTACAGGAAAATATAAGTAGAATGAAAACACTAAGTCGTGCCCATCGAATGAAGGTAGCCATAATCTAAAACCCGGGTTTTATCATACGAAGATACATATTTGCTTCGGAAGAATTATTCAAGGCCGTATGCGCATCAACCAATTCCTGATATATCTTGTTCAATAAAGGAACATCGTCCAACATATAATCCAAAGCTGCCTCCAATACCTCCACAGCTTTTTTATGCTCTGCACTTTTATTCAAGGCATGCCCATTTACATAATAAAAGTAGGGCTGGGATGGATAATTTTCAATCGCTTCTTCACTACGCTCTGCCAACTCCGAAATTTTGTTCTGAACCATCAGTTCAGCAAATTGTCCTTTAAGTTCTTCCATAGGATTGGCCTTTACTTCATTTTGGACAGGAAGTTCCTTTTTGTCTTTCTTTGCCTCACTCTTATTTATTGAATCATTGATCTTTGTGGATAAATCCTTGGTAAATGGGGACTTTTTAATATCCGCAAGTACAGATAATGCCTTTTGATAATTTTTTTGTCTAAAATAGATCAATGCCAAATTCTCTTTAAGTGTATTGTTTTCAAAAGGAATATTCACATTCATTTGATCTAAAGAACTGCCCTGCATTTGAATGGTCTTAACCAAGGTGTCCAGATACCAGAGGTTGGTGGGTTCAGACAACAAGGCCGAAATCGCGTATTCCTGTGCGGTTATGTATTGCTTGTCCACTAAATAAACTTTTGCAAGCTCATGATCTACAACATGGTTGTTCGCTTCAATCAATTTACATTCCAAAAGCAGATTAATGGCCTTATCATAGTTTTCAATACCCTTTTGTTTAAGAGCCTCAAAGAAATTCTCCTGAAAAGCATCAGAATATTCCTCAAGAAATACTTCCGCGCTTTCCTCAATATTAATTTCCCCATCCTGTGCCAAGACCTGATTTAGGCCAAGCATAAAGATCGTTGAACTTAATAAGGTTAATAATCTTTTCATTATTGGTTTTATATAAGCGATATTCAATTAAGATAACGGGGTAAAATTATCAATAAGTATTCCAGAGCTTACATCTTTTCTGTTAAAACACCCTTAAAGCAACCTAAGACAAAATGCTAACTGATAGGAAAATGGTAAATCTGCAAGGTAGAAATTACTTTGTGCCGGTACTTCCAAAACCACCGGCTCCTCTTGAAGTATCGGATAGCTGCTCTACTTCACTCCACTCTGCACGCTCGTGTTTTGCAATTACCAATTGCGCAATTCGCTCACCATTTTCAATTACAAAAGCATCATTCGATAGATTCACCAGAATAACCCCTATCTCGCCGCGATAGTCAGCATCAACCGTTCCAGGAGTATTTAGTACCGTTATACCTTTTTTAGCCGCCAAGCCGCTCCTTGGGCGTACTTGGGCCTCATATCCTATGGGTAACTCAATAAACAATCCTGTTTTGACGATTGTACGCCCCAAGGGTTGTAATGTTATTGCCTCGGCAATATTCGCCCTTAAATCCATCCCTGCGGAAGCCAGGGTTTCATAATGCGGTAATGCATGGGTGGATTTATTAATAATTTTTACTATCATTTTTTAAGAAATATTTTTCTAAGGTTAGCATTTTCAAGTTTGTAAACCATTCCAAGAAACAAGAGGAATAAAGGAATACCATAAAACAAATTGCGATCAAAAACATAGAATGACAATGCTGAAAACAGTATTGAGATAAATAAGTAGAAGATGATTTTTCTAAAATTATATGGAATGGGATAGTACATTCTGCCAAAAAACAGGGACATCAACATCATACACCCATAAGCAGCTAAGGTAGCCACTGCTGAGGCCATATACCCGAAATGTGGAATGAAAATAAGGTTGATTATTATTGTAAGAATAGCCCCGATCATTGAAATATAAGCCCCAAACTTGGTTCTATCAGTTACCTTGTACCAAACCGATAGGTTATGGTAAATGCCTAAAAAGAAACTTGCAAGAATAATGATAGGCACAATATTCATGGCTTCCCAATAGTTTGGATCCCTGACAAATAATTCCTTTAATATGTCTGCAAAAACCACGACCCCCAATAAGATTATGCTCCCCAAAACCACAAAATAGTTCGTAATCTGTGCATAGGCCTTTTGCGGATTCTCAGTGTTTGAATGGCTAAAAAAGAAAGGTTCTATTCCCATACGAAATGCCGTTGCAAATAAGGTCATGAACAAAGCCAATTTATAACAAGCTGAATACATTCCTACTTCACTATCGGCAACATCAGCCGGAAGTAATCTTTCCAATAAGATACGATCAAAAACTTCATTGATTGTAAAAGCAACTCCAGCAACTAGGACGGGCATTGCATATTTCATCATCTTCTTCCATATCATCTTGTCGAATACATACTTCGTTTTCAGATACAGCTGAAGCATTAGTAAAAGCGTAAGGGCACTGGCAATTAAATTGGCGATGAAAATGTAGGATATTTCAAAATTGGGCTTGTACATGCCGCTGAACAAACCATCGGGATTTGATTCGGCCATCTTAGGTAGGAGATATAGAAAAAATACATTCAATCCAAGATTAACGACCACATTCAAAATTTTAACTACTGCATAACGAACAGGCCTCTCGTTGGCTCGTAACCAAGCGAATGGAATAATGACCAAGGCGTCCAAAGTCAATATCAATATGGCATATCTTAAATAGTTTGGATTTATATCAGTGGCCTTGGCAATACCATTTTGAAGCATTAGCGCTATGACCATAAACGCCATGGCAGTGATAAAAATGGACAATAAAGAGGTTGAAATGACCTTTTTTCTATTATCGGTTCCACTATAAAATCGAAAAAAAGCGGTCTCCATCCCATAAGCCAAAAACACATTGAAAATAGCGAACCAAGCATAGATCACTGAAAGTTGGCCATAGTCAGCTGTATCCAAAATATCTGTATGGAATGGTAATAATAGAAACGAAAGCATACGCGGAAATACGGTTGCCAAACCATAGATGGCCGTTTGCTTAAAAAGTTTTTTGAAAAGGTTCAACTGAGCGTAATTTGTGCTTAAAAATAGGTATTTATACCAAGGCGACAAAGAAGGTCAATTCAATTGGTTTTGGGCCAAAAAAAACCTCACATGATGTGAGGTCTGTTTTACACTGAGGTTACGGTTATCTACGTATAACCACAACTTGGCACCGCTAATTACTTAAAGCCTCCGTTGCTTGTATATTTGGCTACACTAAAGCTACGCCTAATTACTGAGCGCTTCCGCTCCTCCAACAATTTCCAAAATTTCACTGGTAATGGCCGCCTGCCTTGCTTGATTATAAGTCAATTTTAATTGGTCTCTTAACTCAGTAGCATTGTCTGTTGCCTTGTGCATTGCTGTCATACGGGCACCATGCTCGCTGGCGAAAGAATCACGAACTGCCTTGTACAGTTGGGTCTTAAGCGATTTTGGTATTAATTGCTCAACAATCTCCGCTTCTGAAGGCTCAAAAATATAATCGGTATTTGAAGTATCATGGCCTTCTGCCGGAACGATTGGTAAAAACTGCTCAGCCATGACTATTTGGGTAGCCGCATTTTTGAATTTGTTGTAGACCAATTCAATTCTATCATAAGAACCATCTTTAAACAACTCCATCAATTCCTCAGCAATTATGGCCACGTTTTCAAATGTCAAATGATTAAAAACATCACTGTGATTTGATACTACAGTTGAATTTTTACTTAGGATATCATTTGATTTTTTTCCAATCGCTACAAAATCAACTTGTTTACCAGCGAAAGAATCCCCGGTTAAACTTGCGCACTGCTTTATGATATTGGTATTGAAGGCACCACACAAGCCACGATTTGAGGTAATAGCAACTACCAAAACCTTATTGACAGGGCGATTATCCGCAAAAGTACTTCCAGAATCAGCATCCAAACTTGCGCTTAAACTCTGTAATAGCTCTGTTAGTTTATCTGCATAAGGCCTCATTGCAGTAATTGCATCCTGTGCTTTTTTCAACTTTGCAGCAGATACCATCTTCATGGCACTGGTAATCTGCATCGTTGAAGACACCGATGATATTCTATTACGTATTTCCTTTAAGTTTGCCATTCTTCTTTTTTGTCATTCCACATTTAATGCGGAATCTTTTAAATTATGGATTCCTGCCTTGGCAGGAATGACAATTATACTATGATCTATACTTTCCTGTCAAATCTTTACAAACTGCATTTAATGTGTCTGTTACTTTATCTGTTAACTTTCCTGCTTTAAGTAAATCCAATACATCCCTGTGTTTGGCATTCATGAACTCGATGAAATCGTTTTCAAACTCCTTTACTTTTTCAACAGGAACATCGCGCAGCAAGTTTTTGGAACCCGCATAAATGATAGCTACCTGATCTTCAACTGTAAATGGATCGTTCTGCGCTTGTTTCAATACTTCAACATTACGACGTCCTTTTTCTATAACATTCAATGTCGCAGCATCCAAATCAGAACCGAATTTTGCAAAAGCCTCCAATTCCCTAAACTGGGCTTGATCCAGTTTTAAAGTACCAGCGACCTTTTTCATTGATTTCACCTGAGCGTTACCACCTACCCTTGATACAGAGATACCAACATTAATCGCAGGACGTACACCTTGGTTAAATAAATCTTGCTCCAAGAATATCTGCCCGTCAGTAATAGAAATAACGTTCGTAGGAATATATGCGGATACATCTCCTGCCTGTGTCTCAATAATTGGCAAAGCTGTCAATGACCCACCTCCTTTTACCATTGGTTTCAATGGTTCAGGTAAATCATTCATGTTTTTTGCGATATCATCATCGGCTATCACCTTTGCAGCTCGTTCTAACAATCTTGAGTGTAGGTAGAATACATCCCCAGGATATGCTTCACGACCCGGTGGACGTCTTAATAACAATGAAATCTCACGATAAGCTACGGCTTGCTTGGAAAGGTCATCATAGATAATCAAGGCCGGTCTCCCCGAATCCCTGAAGTACTCACCTATTGCAGCTCCTGCAAATGGAGCATATACCTGCATTGGTGCAGGGTCAGATGCGTTGGCGGCAACTATGGTGGTATATGCTAAAGCACCCCTGTCTTCCAATACTTTTGCGATATTCGCAACATTGGAAGCTTTTTGACCAATAGCTACATATATACAATAAACAGGTTCGCCAGCATCATAAAATTCTTTCTGGTTTAGGATGGTATCAATACAAACCGTTGTCTTACCCGTCTGACGGTCACCAATTACCAACTCACGTTGTCCACGACCTATCGGGATCATAGCGTCAATCGCTTTAATACCTGTTTGCAATGGTTCGTTTACCGGCTGACGGAAAATTACACCTGGTGCTTTACGTTCCAATGGCATTTCGTATAAATCCCCAGAAATTGCACCTTTACCATCAATTGGGGCTCCTAAAGTATTCACCACACGACCAACGATTCCTTCACCTACTTTTATAGATGCGATACGTTGTGTACGCTTAACTGTTGCGCCTTCTCCAATTTCTTTCGAGTGTCCCAATAGTACAACACCAACATTATCTTCTTCCAAGTTCAAAACGATACCTTCAAGGCCTCCTTCAAACTCCACCAACTCGCCATATTCGGCATTTGATAGTCCGTAGACCCTCGCAATACCATCTCCTACCTGCAATACCGTTCCTACTTCATCTAAAGTAGCGGTTGCTTCAAATCCTGCTAATTGTTGTTTTAAAATTGCTGATACTTCAGCGGCTTTTACTCCTGCCATTTGTTTTAGATATAAAGTTTTGGACTCTTAAAGTCCTAAAATATATTATAGACTATTTGTAAATTCTCTTTTTAAATTGCTCAATTTATTGGCTACACTGGCATCAAACTGCAAATCGCCAACTCTAAGAACAAATCCGCCGATGATACTCTCATCTAATTTGTTCTCTATAGTAACTTTGCTACCTGTAATCTTAGCAACTTGTGCCAAGACCTTCTTTTCCAAATCCTTGGTCAACGGAACAGCCGTGGTTACAACCGCTACATCCTGACCTTTTAATCGCTCGTTGAGAATGATGAACTTTAAGGCCACCTCATTCAACATGCCTATTCTTTTGTTGTCTACCAGAAGCTTAATCATGCCTTCGGTTATAGCGTGACTTCCTTCGAATATTTTGGAAAGAGCGTTCTTCTTATCTTCTCCCTTAACAATAGGACTTGACAATAAATCTTTTAATTCCTTACTATCAGAAATGGTATTGACCACAGCGCGCATATCTTTTTCAACTGCATCAGTTGCCTTTTTATCAATTGCAATATCCAAAATTGCTTTTGCGTATCGTATGGCCGCTCTAGTATCCTTCATTCTTGATTAGTTCAATTTAATGTCTCCCAACATGTCATCGACCAACTTCAATTGTTTGTCCTTGTTCGACAATTGTTCTTTGATGACTTTCTCTGCAATATCAACAGAAAGCTCAGCTACCTGGTTTTTAATGTCTGCCACGGCCGCTTTCTTCTCACTTTCAATGGTAGCTTGCGCTTGTTTTATCATTTTATCGCCTTCAACTTTAGCCTGCTCTTTTGATTCAGCGATCAGTTTGTCTTTAATCCCACGAGCTTCTTTCAACAGTGATTCACGTTCTGCACGTGCCTCTTTCAACAATTTCTCACTGTCTGCAGTAACATTCTGCATTTCTTTTTTAGCATTCTCTGCAGCTGCCAAAGCATCTTTGATGCCATCTTCCCTGTCATTCACCGCATTCAAAATTGGTTTCCAGGCAAATTTCCATAGTAAGAACAACAAAAGTCCAAACAATAAGGTCTGCCAGAAGAACAATCCAATTGAAAACTCGTTTATTAACTTTTCCATTTTTTAAATTTTAATACCTTAATTTTTAAATAGAAACAATAGCTGTAACCAACCGTTACAGCTATTTGTCTTTTAGTTTTAGTTTATACTGCGAATAAGGCAGCAAAACCAATCCCTTCAATAAGCGCCGCTGCAATCAACATCGCTGTTTGAATCTTACCGTAAGCCTCAGGTTGACGGGCGATAGCGTCCATTGCTGAACCACCGATCCTACCAATACCGATACCAACACCGATAACAACCAAACCTGCACCTACCATTACTGGAATTTCCATAATCTATCTAGTTTAAAAATTAAAAATTCAATTCAGATTCCTGTATTCGCAGGAATGACAATTTATATTATGAATGCGCCAATTCCGCATCCTCCTCATGCTCATGCTCATGCTCCTCTGACGCAAATCCGAAATACAGGGCAGAAAGCATGGTAAAAATATAGGCCTGTAAAAGTGCCACTAGAATTTCAATCAGTGAGATGGCAAATGCCAAGGCAAATGACAAAGGGCTACCCAACCAACTCTTGAAAATGAACATTAAACCAATTAAGCTCATTAGCACTATATGACCAGCCTGCATATTCGCATATAAACGAATCAATAATGAAAATGGCTTTATGAATAAGCCCAACATTTCAATGGGCACCAAAATTATGTACAAAGGTATTTTAGCATACCAGGGCATTGAATCACCTAATGGATTAAACTGGTGCATCCAGTAGTCCTTGGTCCCAGTTAAATTGGTAATGAAGAAAGTCATTATGGCCAAAGAAAAGGTGATGGCTATATTTCCTGTCACATTGATACCAAGCGGGGTCAATCCGAACATATTCAAAAACCAGATAAAGAAGAATATGGTCAATAAGAATGGCATGTATTTTCTATATCTTTTCTCCCCGATATTTGGTCTTGCAATGTCATCCCTTATGTACAATACAATGGGCTCGAAAAAACGACCCATCCCTGTAGGCACCCCATTGTTCTTAGTATAGGACCTTGCCAAACTTGTAAACAACCAAAGCATTAATAAACCGGTGACAATTATCATAACCACGTTCTTGGTTATAGAAAAATCAATAGGTTTTGTATTAGTCGGGTGATGGTCTTCATCATAATTGATGGCGCCTTCAGCGTTAGTTTTGTATATTTTACTATGGTATAATTTGTAATAATTACCATCTACCTCAGCTAATGTCTCGCCATGGTGAAATTTAGATGAAGAGAAAACCTTTAATCCATTGTCCCATAAAATTACAGGAAGAGAAGAGCCTATGTATACATGTTCCCCAGTATCATTGGTATATGAAAACAATGAAAAATCGTGGGAATCCTGTAAATGATGGTTTATATATTCCTTGATTTCGGTCTTTAGATCCTTTTTAGGCTCATCGGAAGTATCCTCTTTTACATTTGCGAAAGAACTGTTACTCAGAAGAAGCACAGCGGCCAAAAGAATTTTCAATAAAAATGGTTTACGCATATCGCTTAAGAATATCGGTCTCTAAAAATCGGTGCAAATGTAAACTATTCTACTAAAAAGAAAAAAGCATTTTTGACTTTATTTTTAGGGATTTAGGCAAGATAACAGAATGCTTGGATTAATACAGTTTTTTAAGCATTTTTGCGGTGAAAACCGTTTCGATAATCAACGAAATTCCATAGGGTATAAAAAACGCCGCGAATTCCAATCGGCTCATTTCTCCATCGGCCTTATAAGCCGGATAAAATAAAATGAAGAAAAAGACGAATTTTAAAAAACTACCCCCCATAAAAAGAAAACCAATTTGGTTTTTCAACTTAGCCTTGAAGATGTATAGGACAACGAAAATAGCCGCAGCAAGAATACAATTCACTGTATAAGAAAGGACAATTAAATTGTCATATTGGGGAAGTCCTTTACTGTCGAGAACGGTAATATGAAGAACAAAGGCCAAGCATAATGAAATAATCAAAAGAATAAGGAATTGAACAATGGGATTGATCTTTGACATTAGTATTCAATTTTTTTAAGCTGTCGCAAAACTACCCAAATAGAAATTGCCACACCAATGAGCGTGGCAATTGCAGTAAAAATTCTTTTGTCGGTTTGGTAGTGTTCATCGAGCCATATTCCCCCTTTGGCTGCCAAAAATATGATGGCACCCATCTCAAAAGCAATACCCGAAAGCATTGCAACATTTTTAAGATTGTTCTTTTTATTAGAACCCATTTGAACTTTTCTTTTACCTACGAATTTGCATTTTGCGCTCTAATTTTATCATTTTTCAATTACGTAGCAAATGCTATACAACTGAAAAATGACTTCATTAGTAATGCCAAAGCCTTCATTCTCGGTTCCAAACAAAAAATTCAAATGGGTTCTTAGGAGGCTTTTGCTGGGCCATTGTTACTTGAAGCACTACTACCTATAGACGATTTAAATCCAGTGGAACTAGTAGTAGATGTAGCTGATGCTGGACTTCCGCTTTTTAACAAACCTCCCTTGCCTTTCATTGTACAGGATGCATTAAAGGTTGCACCTGGTTCTACAGCCAATTTGGTAACCGAAACGGTACCTTCAATCACAGCAGATGCCTTTAATGACAATAAATCAGATACTAAAAGCTCGCCATTGAAGTTACCTTCAATATCAGCATTTACACATTCCACTTTTCCGTGAATGTAGCCGCCTTTACCAATGACGACCTTGCCAGAAGTAGTAACGTTGCCATCTAATTTTCCGTCGATTCGGAAATCAGCTTCGGATACAATATCTCCTTTGATTTTCGTGTTTTTTTCGATTCTATTGGGTTGTCCGCCTAATTCATTCATAGCTCTAGGTTTTTGTTTGTCTGAAAACATGTTTATGGTTTTGGGGTTAAAACGTAATTCTTGTAATCTAATAGGTTTTTGTGTACTTGTATAATTTTATAGTTAGAGGATAAAATTACAAAATTCTCTTTGCTAACCTTGTAATCCCTGTTAATTTTTAGTAGTTCGGCGTATCCTAAGGCAAATTCCCTTGACTTAAAACCATGTGCTACCACAAATTGATCTTCAAGGTTATAAATATCTTTTGAAACAATATTCCTATATTTTAAATCCTTGATGGACTTCTCCAAGAGTTCCTTCAATTTCAATGCTTCCTTATCATTATGTCTTTTAAAAGGAAAGACCACTTTCCAATTACCTGACCCTGTAGAACCTTTCTCCGGTGAAAACTCCATGGGTTCCAATTTCGGTAATTGCTCAGCAATCATTTGCTCTGCTTTTTTTCCCTCCGGGTTGTTCGGATAAGTCAATGCCACATAATTCAATGCCTCTTTAAAATCATTGAAGCCTTGCAATCTTCCAATAGCGTTTGCTTTTAGCATTTCAAACTTGGGAACAATTGGGTCTCCGGTAAATTTGTTTATACTTTGCTCCGTTGCCGTTATCACTTTCAAGAATTCCTGTTCTTGGAACATTTTATAAAGCTTTACATACTGTGCATCCGGACTGTCGGAATTACCAGCTAAAACAGCCGTTGGATTCATTAATATCTCTGCATAGCGCGAATCCCCATGGTTTTGGATGATATTCTCTTTCATATCGGCAGCTAAAGGACTGCCTTCTTCCTCATAAATTTTATAAAGGTTGTATTTTGATGGAAGTATCAAACGTTCCTCTGGATTCGATTTTAAAACCTCTTCCAGCTTGCCTGTAGCCAATAGGTTTTCCTTGAATTTTTCCTTATAAATTAAACCTAACTGATAATTGGCAAAATTTCTTTCTGTCTTTAGGCTATCTATGATCGTAACGTCTGTGGGAATCCTATCCATATAAAAGTCCAACGAGAACTTCTCTTCGTCTGTAGGGTCAACTCCTTGATCGCCGTCATCAGCAATAGCTAAACCATTTTCATCCGCTATTGAAATGGTATTTTTATTTGACCATCGCCAATCATCTTCAAGCGTACGGTTTCCCCATTTGTTGGAGAAATCATTCTTACCATAGCCAAGACTTGTGATATTATAAAAATAGAATTTACCTTTGTTTTCCTTTCCACCTTTACTTTCCGCAAAGGCAGCAAAGCCCTCGGTTATACGATCAACTTCTTTTTTTTCAGCTTCTTCTTTTGCTTTTTTCAAGGCTTCAATATGTGCTTCAAAAAAAGCGATTTGCTTATCCTTGGGTAAATCGTAAAGCGTGATTACACTATCTGCATATTGTACGATGTCTTCATATTTGATTACATCTTCAAGATTATCGAGCTTCTTCTTAATGGACCTATATTTTTTTGTGTTTTCAGGAAGATTGGTCAAAACGCTGTCAAAATAAGAGCCTGCCATTTTGTATTCATTCAAATCAAAATTATAGACCGCTAAATTCTCATAGTTAAGGGCATTCAATTTAGGTTCGTTTTGAGTTGCCCTAAGCGATTTATTAAAATATACCAAAGCCAAACTGTCAGATGAGATGGCCAAATGATACTCAGCCAATTGACGATAGATTTTATCTAAAAAAGGGCGGTTTTCCCTATTTTCTTCCAGTTCAGTCAAATACTCCAAAAGCTCTTCCCGGTTATCATCCGTAAGCTCAATGTTTTTGATTTTTTGCAAGTGTGCATTGATCATGTAAACACGCGGAGATTTTCTATTCAATTCAATTACCCTATCAAAAGCGTAGCCCGCGCTGTCTTTATATTGTAATTGATTGTAAAGTTGCCCAATGATGTAATAATAACGTCCTTTTTCAGGATTCTTTTTGGTATAGTACGATGCCACTTTGAGATGTTGTATAGCAGTATCGGTTACTTTTAGATTAATATAGGATTGCGCCAACATGGCTCTTGCGTCTGCATATTCCTGGTCTTTTAAATTTTCGAACTTCATCAAGCGTTTCAAGTTCTTGATGGCCAAATCCTCGTTTTCCAAACGGATATTTACCTTCTCCCTCCAGATACTGGCTTCGTTCAATTTGTCACTTTCACTATACTTTCGCAATACATAATTAAAGGCCTCCAAAGCCGGAATATAGCGTTGATCAAAATATCTGGCCTTTCCAAGAAGTAAAAAAGCTTCATCGGTCTGGGGATTGCGTTCCTCCTCGTTGATATCCATACTATGTTTCTGTATGGCCTTTGTGGCTTTCTCCTCGGCAATTATGAAATTAGGGTTGTTGTCTTCGGAATCAAGTTTAATATCCTCGGTAACTTCCAATCGCTCAATAGGGAGAATGTCCCAATAATCGTCTTGATAATTTGCATTGAGTTCTTCCCTGCCCTGTTCAAAGGCAATATCACCATTGTACAAGGTATTGTACTTGGTATTCATCGCATGCCAATTCCTATTGATAAAGGCGTCCTTTTTTGTTGAACATGCGCCTAAAATGAGACCTGCTAATACAGCGGTTAAGAGGATTTTATATTGAAGCTTCAAAATTCTTGGTATTCGTACACATTGTTAACTGAAAAACAGCGGGAATATTATGCGGTTTATCGACAAAATGCAGATTTTCTTAGATGCCTCATTATCCAAGGATCGAAGTAAATACATTGAATTGAGAAAACTTGAAGGTATTTAAGCCCTGTATTTATTCATTTTCGGCGGTAACTGGACTTCCAGCAAAAAAACTTTCCAATTCTCGCAGCGTTTCGGTCGAGGTCTGAATATCTTTAACGATTTCTCCCTTGTTCAAAACCACAATACGTTCACAGACTTCAGTAACGTGCATTAAGTCGTGACTTGAAACCAAAACGGTAACTCCCTGTTTGTCTGCCAAATCTTTAATGATCGCCTTTAATCGTATTTGCGTCGTAGGGTCCAAATTGGCAAAAGGCTCATCTAAAATAATCACTTCAGGATTCCCAATAAAGGATGCCACAATCCCCGCCTTTTTTTGATTTCCTTTGGAAAGGTCCCTTAAAAACTTCTTTTGGTTCAGAATCTCACCATGGAAGAGTTCTTCAAAATTAGAAATTAAGGAATCTACATCGGCCTTGTTCTGCCCACGTAGCTCACCAATAAAATAAAAGTATTCCTCAGGTGTCAAGTAGCCTATTAAAAAGGATTCATCAATAAAAGAAGAGGTGAATGGTTTCCAAGCTTCACTGATATTCACTTGTACGTTATTGTTGATGATTTGCCCGGTTGTTGGTTGAATCAAATCCAACATTAAACTAAAGAATGTGGTTTTACCTGCACCATTATTACCTACTAAACCAAAACTTTGGCCTTTGGGGATATCAAGATGCTCTATATTCAAAACCAATTGGTTACCGTATTTTTTAGTCAAATTCTGTGTTGTAATCATCCTTTTCGTATAAAATTCAAGTTCAAATTCTTATCAGCTGTTCTGTTCTTTAAAACCAGCTATCATGCCGTATTTCTTTTTTCTGTAGGCTTCAGTGACTTTATCTAAAAGCTGCTTTCTAAAAGCGAAACCGATAATGCCCATGATAGCAAGGACCGATACCGCTACTTCAAAAGAAACTAGCATTTTTAACCCAAAATATATTAGGCAGGGTACAAGCATTAGAGGTAACATCACTAAAAATTGAGTTGCGCTTATGCCCTGGGTATTGCCAATTGCACTCTTTGTTAAATCAATTCTTTTCTTATTCATAGACCCAAAATACAAGATTACAGGCACGTTTACTCCCAAATTATACAAGGCACAACTAAAATTAATTGCTAGCGCCTTCCAACCAAAATACACATAGGGTATTGAGAGTAAAAACATAACTACCACGCTCACATAAATGAGCCCTGCCTTAGATTCAAGATATTTTCGAAGCGGAATATTTTGGGACATCATCATGCCATAATATTCACTGTCCCATGCCGGTATAAACTGCCCAAAATTCGATAAGAAAATACCTGTCATGAAAATGCCGACAAAAAGATAAATAGTACTTGTTTCCCCGTAGGCATCCATCCCGTAAAAAATCAATCCGTAAAGAATCATGGCTAGGGAAATAAAAACCTGCATTTTGGTGCGCTTATTTCTCCAGATCAATTTTAGATCCAACTGAAGAAAAGGGGCAATATCGCCAAAGCGCTTGGTCCATGATAAATCGGAAGCAACTGCTTCCTTGGTCTTCTTTTTAAGGGATGCATCTAGGTATAGTCTGTTTCGCAAGAAGTTATAATTAACTAAATAGGTGCCAATCACCAACCCAAACGGTATCAACGCCATATTAGGATTTTGGTACATCTTGTAAAACAGTTTGCCAGCATAATCCTTGATGGGAAATAGGTCAAAATATTCCAATCCGTATAGGACCAAAATAAGTGTCCCCAAAAACATTAAAACCTTATCGCTCTTGTTGATTATGAAATTGGTGTAGTTTATCGTGAGTACAATACAGATGATTGCGAATAACCAAACTAATACGTTTAGGAGTGGATAGCCCTGCGCCACTAATACAATTGAAAAAGGTACAGCCATAAACAGGGCCATAAAATTGTACCCGGAGAATCCGGATTTTGCAAGAATATAATGTGTAATACTGCTCTTTTTAATCGGGTTGATCAGCATGGGTTTAATATCCATTACCGGTAATTTTTGCATAAAATAGCGTACAAACAATTCTATGAGCACCCAAAACAACATATACCCACTAAGTGTGAGCATAGGGTCAACATCTGGATAGATTTTTTTTAGAATAAAGAAGAGGGCTACCCCTAGGCCTGCAAAAGAGACCATCAAATAAACAGCAAAAAAGCCCATTAATATTTTTAAGGCGAGACTTTTTCCTAGGTTGGAAGATCTAAAAAACGATTTCCATTGAAGGCTAACAAAGTGTTTGAACATAAGGGTTGGTAAATTGTCCTGTGGAGTTAGTACAACAAATATAATTATTGTTACGATCGAAGCGTATTTTTTATTATTCACAATTAAAATGGTGGACGCTTTGCTTAATTTTGCACTTCAATTCAAAGCATCTTTATAATATGGCCGATTTTTATGCCCTAAGGGTACAAAACATAAAACCACTGACACCGACTTCTGTTGCTATAACCTTTAGTATTCCCAAGGAACTTATACAGACTTTTAATTTTGCTCCAGGACAGTACATTACCATTAAAAAAGAGATTAAGGGGAAGGAATTGCGCAGGGCCTACTCTATAAGCTCCTCGCCTAAACGTGATTATATTACAATAGGCGTAAAAAGGGTAGATAAAGGCGGTTTCTCAGAATATGCCAATACAAAATTGAAAGTTGGCGATGTACTTGAAGTTATGCCGCCTGAAGGCAGGTTTATTTTTAAACGAAGTGATTCCTCTAAAAATGTAGCTGCATTTGCTGCTGGTAGTGGAATTACTCCTATCATGAGCATCTTAAAAGCTGAATTGGCAAGCAACCCCAATAACAAATTTGTGCTGATTTATGGTAACAAATCTTATGCCGAAACCATGTTTTACAAGGACTTGGTTAAACTTCAGTTGGAATATGCCAATCGGTTTTTTATATACTTTACCAATAGCAAGACCCAAGAAGAAGGTTCTCTTTTTGGGCGAATTGATACTTCAACCGTGAATTATGCCTTAAAGAACAAACATAAGGATATTGATTTTGATGCCTTTTACCTCTGTGGACCGGAAGATATGATCCACTTGGTGAGAAATACCTTATTGGAAAACAACATTCCGAAGGAGAAAGTATATTTTGAGTTATTTACCGTTTCTGAAACATCAGCTGAAGTAACTCCTGTAGCAAAAGATGGCAAGACTCAATTGTCGGTTATTTTAGATGATGAAGAGTTTTCATTGATCATGGGCAAGAACGACGTTGTCCTTGATGCCGTATTAAAAGAAAATATAGATGCTCCTTATTCTTGTCAAGGTGGGGTCTGTAGTAGTTGCATTGCCAGAATAGCTGATGGCAAAGCCGAAATGGTGAAGAATCAGATACTTACCGATGGTGAAATTGAAGAAGGGTTAATTCTGACCTGTCAAGCCAAACCCTTGACACCCACTCTAAAGGTCGATTATGACGATGTTTAGCCATCACTGATCAAAAATCACAATTCTGTTTTCACCTTTTTACAAACTATTTGGTTTGCTGTTTCTCAATTCAACATCAAAACAAATAAATTTATGCATTTCATCGACAAATTAGCAGCTAAAGGCGCTTAGGAAGGGTATCGCGTCTTTATTCCAAAATAGGGGAAAAGACTAATTGGTCGGTTTTGAATAAATTGGCTTTTTCTAGAAAACAGTATCCGATTGTTAAGAATATTGCCCGAGAACGACCTATATTAAACAGGTATTGTTGTAGATTTACAGGGACGCTATTCAAAATGCAGGGTACAAACAAACATAATTTAGCTATATTAATCTTTGCGCTTACAGCGCAAGAAGAATTAAAGCGTAAAAAAATCAACAGTGGGGGTGATTTGTTCAATGCTCTTTCCGAGCATAGCCTGAAAATAGTGGCAAAATCAGGACTACCTTATTTTCACTATACGGAAAAGGAACAGGAAGGCGATACATTTGGCGAACGCTTTACGAATGCCATTCAGTCTGTTTTCAATAGAGGATACAAGCAGATTATTACCATTGGGAACGATTCCCCGCAATTAAAAGCTTCCCATATTCGAAAAGCGGCGAAGCTTTTGGCAAATGATAAGTCTGTTCTAGGTCCTTCAGCCGATGGCGGCTTCTATTTAATGGGAATGCATCGAGAAAATTTCAATGCGAATAGATTTAAGGATTTGCCTTGGCAAACTTCCAGTTTACGGCGCCAACTGAAAAAGGAATTCTCGACAGCTCAAATTGATATTGTGCAATTGGATAGATTATTTGACATAGATAATAGTCAAGACCTATACTCTTTAGCCAAGTTTGCATCTCAGCTTTCATATCATATTTCAAGGATTATTCGATTCTTGATTGCAACCACCCCTACTTTCTTTAAGATTGGATTTCTTCTTAAAGTTCAGTTCCAATCCAAATCACATCATAACAGGGGCTCCCCCTTACTTCATTTGGAATAAGCCTTCATTTCAACTTCCTTCAAATATCCTTTAAGACAACTAAATGGTGGTTCTTACTATTCCGGTTAATCAGGGATTGGGAAATGATTCTTTAATAAAAATATCAACTAAAAAATATACAATGGCAAATACATATTACGATGCAGCAGACCTTCGAAAATTCGGTAAAATAACAGATTGGAGCGAGGAACTAGGTACAAAATTCTTTGATTATTATGGAAAAGTATTTGAAGAAGGGGCCCTTTCCGCAAGAGAAAAATCTTTAATAGCCTTGGCTGTCGCGCATGTAGTAAAATGTCCTTATTGTATTGATGCTTATACCAAAGACGGATTACAAAAAGGAATTACAAAAGAAGAAATGATGGAAGCCGTACATGCAGGAGCTGCCATAGAAAGTGGGGCAACCCTTGTTCATGGTGTACAAATGATGAACAAGTACAATAAATTGAGTATGTAGAAATGTTTTTGGCATGGTTTGTTAGTTTTCTAAACAAAGAACTACAAAGCATTATTGAATAATAAGGTTAAATGGTAACAAAATCACTACATGCAAGACACGACGAGCTTGCGGAAACAAATAAGCAATTGAAAATCCTTAACGGTGGCATTTTCGCGGAAGGCGAATTGCCCTACTTTAAGGATAAAATTGGCAATACAGGCCATTTTCCATTGAAACCAAAGAAATTGGAAATATTGCAGATCAATGTAGGTTACATGTGCAACCAAATCTGTGAACATTGTCATGTTGATGCCGGACCGGACCGGAAAGAGATAATGACCCGGGAAACTATGCAATTATGTCTAGAGGTAATTCGCAATACCGGGGCACATACATTGGACCTCACCGGTGGTGCTCCTGAAATGAATCCCAATTTTCGTTGGTTTGTTGAAGAAGCGGCCAAGGCTGGCATACAGGACTTTATAGTGCGTTCAAACCTAACTATTATTAGGGCAAATGGAAAATATCGCGATTTGCCAGAATTCTTTAAAAAGCATAATGTGCATGTGGTTTCTTCTATGCCGCACTATACCAAGGGAAAAACAGATAAACAAAGGGGCGATGGAGTTTTTGACAAATCCATAAAGGCACTTCAGGATCTGAATGCGATTGGTTATGGTCTTCCAAATAGTGACCTACAGTTAGATTTGGTATACAACCCGTCAGGCGCATTTTTACCTGGAGATCAAGTAGCCATGGAAAATGATTTTAAGAAAGCCCTAAAAGAAGATTTTGATATTCAGTTTCACAATCTGTTTGCAATAACCAATTTGCCCATTGCACGATTTTTGGATTATTTGATTGCTTCAGAGAACTATGAGGACTACATGTATGCATTAGTCGAGGCCTATAATCCTTCAGCGGTCGAAAATGTAATGTGCACCAATACTATCTCAGTAAGTTGGGATGGATGGTTGTATGATTGTGATTTTAACCAGATGTTGGATTTGAAAGTAACCAGTAAAATCAACCATATCAAGGATTATAATGAAGATATCTTGAATGATAGGAATATTATCATTTCCCAACATTGTTATGGATGTACTGCTGGTGCCGGGAGTAGTTGTCAGGGCTCAGTAACGTAAATTATACCCATAACACGTTTAAAAACTTCAATTACATCACTTTAGGGCGTTCAATTATCCGAGAAAGAAAACACTTAAACCGACTGGCCGGTCGGTAGCGTTTTTAAAAAACAATGTTGTACGTCGAGATTTGGTCATTTAATCGAATTTTTGGTGAATTACATCTTTATATATTCACACAAACATAGGGTCGGGGGTTCTTTGTATAAGACCTAACAGTCTGTTTTAACCCAAAACCCAAATCTTATGGATAAGAATCTAAAACGCATGGCCACCATGCAACGTATGCAAGTCACAGGCTTGGAATTGTTTTATAGAAAAGGATATTACAATACCAGTGTAGATGACATTTTAAAAGAACTTTCTCTTTCTAAAGGGGCTTTCTATTATCATTTTGAATCTAAGGAAGACTTCTTTACCCAAATTATCGAAAACTTATTGGTGCGTAGAGTATACAGCATGCTTATTGAGCCTATTGAAGGACACGACAATGCCTTGGAACTTATTACCAACTGTTTTGAAAATGCATTGGAAACAGCCGTGCACAATGAGCTCGACTTTGGATTTGTTCTGAACAACTTCATTAATGAGTTTAACGGAAGAAATGAGAATATAATGAAACACTTGAATGATATTCTTAAAATATGGGAAGTCAACTTGGTTTCTGCCATTCAAAAAGGAAAATTCAACGGACACATTGATAGGCATGTTGATGCTGAGGGTGTTGCTCTTTACTTAATGAGCTCATATATAGGTGTGCGTACACTCATGGTAGAAAATTCACCTAGTGCACGAAAGTACCGTTTTATGGCCCAGCTTAAACACTATTTTAAATCTATAGAGGTGAAGCAATCAGCTTTTTAATTGGAAATTTTACTTCTTATTCAATAGCAGGTTTACTTTATCCAAGACCATATTGGGATCAATAGTCTCCATTACATTTTCATAGCCTTTTGGTAATTTATTCCCATAAATGGATGTAGGAATTAAGGGATAAATACTTCTGTCAGATAATAAGGCATTATTGGGGTTTTGTCCATATGGGTAGAACCCGGCATACGGATGGGTTACCCCCCATAGGGTAATAGTTGGAATACCGAACATGGTGGCCAAATGGGCATTTCCACTGTCCATGGAGAGCATAAGGTCCAAGTTCGAAATCAAGGCCAATTCATCATCAAATGATAGTTTACCGACAATATTGACGCAATCTTGATATTTGTTTTCCCATACCTTGAGAATTTCTTTTTCTTTATTCCCTCCACCGAACATAAATATTTTATACTTATCAGTATTATTTAATTGTTGAATTACTTTTTGCATTAAGTCCAACGGATACATTTTGCCAGTAAACGCCGCAAAAGGGGCAATACCCAACCATTTCCTAGAATTGTGGCCAACAATTTCCAAAGTTTTATCCGATAGTTCTTTTTTCTTTATAAAGTTGGCCTCAGGTAGCGAAAAAGGATAACCCAATTTGGCAAAAACATCAACATATCGCTGGTGAGTGGTTTTCAATGGGGCAAATACCTTGTTCTTTATCCTGGTCAAAGCCTTTTTTTCATTCCTTCCCTTGTCAATTTGAACAAACGGGATTCCGGTTAAACTAAAAAATTGCTTTAACAAATTACTTCGAAGGACATTGTGTAAGTCCATAACGCCATCAATTTGCAATGTATTAAGTTCTTTGTACAGTTTCCAAAGCCCATTAATACCGCTATGCTTGCCTTTTACATCAGCAACATGAATGGACACGTTATCCATCCCCTCAAAAATGGGTCTCAAAAAATCTTTGGTGAGAACGGTAATTTTAAGATTTGGATAGGAATCTAAAAGCGCTTTTAATACTGGAACGGTCATGGCAACATCCCCCATGGCAGATAAACGAATTACCAAAAGGTGTTTTTTATTGCCCATTCTCAATCCTAAATTTTACTTTTGGCTACGAAGAACCGGGTTCAGTTCGTCATCATTGTACATCTTCATTTGTTTATAGACCTTCATATATTTATTACCAGCTTCAATATCATCCAGTAATTGGTCTATTGCAGTAGACAGATCCTCTCTTTGTTCAAGAAGTACATTTAATTTTTGTTGGCATTTCCGTAAATGCTCTTGAGAAGCATCCCTACGGTCCGTTTCTTCTTGCATGTGATATATTTTGAGCGCTAAAATAGACAATCGGTCCAATGCCCAGGCAGGACTTTCAGTACCTATGGTAGCATTGTCCATTATTTCTACCGATT
The DNA here is from genome assembly GCA_024228355.1 of Maribacter sp. Lineage (GTDB taxonomy): Bacteria > Bacteroidota > Bacteroidia > Flavobacteriales > Flavobacteriaceae > Maribacter_A. Next base: position 22,528 of record JAAETN010000005.1, read on the forward strand.
GGTATTTATTAAGGAAATAACTGTCTATGAACTCCACCAAATCCGTTCTATCTTGGTTACTGCTATCTATTTGTCGTTTTAATTCCAAGGCTGCAACCGGGTCAATATCAGGGTCGCGAATAATATCCTCATAATGCCATTGAATCGTGTCGATCCAATTTTTGCGATACAATAGGTGTGCTATATCATCTTTGGGATATGGGTTTTCAAAAGGTTGATCAACTTTGTCAATCAGGTGATATTTAATGATACTTTCCTGAAAAATACGATTGGCTAAAGAACTGAACATTTGATCCTATTTTTATGTAAAGATACCCTTTATTTACTTTACAATCATGATGGACAAGAATACGATAAAAGGAATAAAAATAGAAAACATAAGTATGATTTCCTTGATATTCTCCCGCTTGATCGACTCAACATAATTTGTCAATAAGACGGCTGCCGGGAAAAAAGTAAGCAGAATTGGATGCAAATCCTCAGTTGAAATCAAAACATTCAAAATCAGACCTATAATAAAAGAAAATACAATAAGGCGCGTGGTAACAATTTTACCAAAACCGGATTTGCCTAATTTTAAAAAAGCATAAATTGATAATAAGAAAATCAATATCGTATAAATGATAAGCTTGGAGCTATTGGCCCAATTCAAATAATAATCTGCATTGAACTTTATTGAAAACAGATAATGTTCAAAAAAGAATTGCTGATTATTGGTTAAAATCAAAATACAATAACTGAGCATTAGCATAACAAATCCAGCTGCAAAAGGTACTAACCAATTTTTGAAGTTCTTAGGTTCATAGATATAAATGGCAATAAAAACAACCAGTAGATATAAAAGTGCCCAATCATAGAAAAGGCTGGCAAACATAATCCAGAGCGAAGCATCAAAAATCTTCATTTTCATGTTTGTTAAAGATCGCATACTAATAAGCCTTCTGGCTGCCAATAAAAGGAAGAAGTTACTTAAAACGGCCTTATTATCGGTTAAGGTTTCTGGGAAAATGACCATCAGAAGGGCAAAAAACAAAATGGTATATGCGTTGGTACCCGTTATTTTATTTCTTTTTACTATGAAATTGACAATAAAAAAGCTGAAAAGCAAAAACGCCAGTACAATGACTTGCCATATTATTTGTTCAAACCCATAAACCCTTTCGTAAAGAATAAAATGAACAAGCCAATAGAAAAGAAATAAAAAAGTAAGTAGTATTATGTAATTTATTGGTTTTGTTTTTCCAAAAATGTTCGATATCATGGGATAGAAACTTTTTAAAATTTCATTGATTTTCTTTAAAATGCTTCTTTTTGGTATTACTTAATTAAAAGCTTGTCAAATAACGCTGCCATTCTCTTTGGCTTTGTCTCCTACTATTTTAAACAAACTATCTAAATTCCATTCCAAAAAGTTTAGATAGTTTCTGTGGTTTTTATATTTTTGTCCCGTAAATATACTATAAGATGAAGGCATTTTTTGAAGGCATACAGGATTTATTTGTAAACGGACTATTCTGGCCCTATGATTTTTTTAGGTTTATGGAAAACTGGTGGGTGGCCAACACTGTAAACTGGATTCTCTTTGCCATCTGTTTTGTGGCATTTGTGTATTGGATGCTTCAGCTTAAGAAGTACAATGACAATAATGAAGAGGACAAGTCTATTACCTCTCATTCTTATTTATAGATCAAAACCAATATCCTTTCGATAGTTCATCTTATCAAAATGTATCTTACCGATATTTTGATACGATTTTTGTAGTGCCTGCCTAAAGTCCTTTCCATATGAGGTTATTGCCATTACCCTGCCGCCATTCGTTACAACAAAATTCTCTTTCTTGCCTGTCCCGGCATGAAAAACAATGGATTCTTCTAGATCCTCAAAACCACTGATGACTTTCCCTTTTTCATACGCTTCAGGATAACCCCCGGAAACTAGCATTACAGTGGCCACTGTTCGTTCATCAAGTTCTAGGTTTATAGTATCCAATGACTGTTCTGCTACTGCATGAAAAACTTCAACCAAATCCGTTTTAATTCTTGGTATTACCACTTCGGTTTCAGGATCTCCCATACGGACATTGTATTCAATGACAAATGGATCATTGCCAACCTTTATCAATCCAATAAAGATAAATCCCTTGTAAGGCAAATTGTCCTTTTTAAGCCCTTCTACCGTTGGTTTAACAATGCGTTCGTGAACTTTATGCATGAACTCCCTGTCGGCAAACGGAACTGGCGAAATCGCACCCATTCCGCCTGTATTCAATCCCGTATCCCCTTCCCCGATTCTTTTATAATCCTTGGCCGTCGGCAACACTTTGTATCCTTCTCCATCACTTAATACAAAAACACTTAATTCTATTCCGGACAAAAACTCTTCTATCACAACTTTAGCACTTGCATCGCCAAATTTTGCATCGACCAACATGGTTTTCAATTCAGCCTTGGCTTCTTGCAAGTCGCTTAAAATAAGAACCCCTTTGCCAGCTGCCAATCCATCCGCTTTTAGGACATAAGGTGGCTTGAGCGTCTCTAGAAATAAGTAACCTTCCTCTAGATTTTCTGAAGTAAAACTTTGATATGCGGCAGTTGGGATGTTATGCCTGAATAAAAATTCCTTGGCAAATTCCTTACTCCCTTCTAATGCAGCC
>JAAETN010000006.1 GCA_024228355.1 Maribacter sp.
AATAATACAGAGAAGTTGTAAGTATTCAGCTAAAAAAATGCATCATAGGGCATCTTTTACTTGACAGGGATATATAAGAAAAATTTGATTTTTCCACCATTTCTTAAGACTCTTGATATTTGGGCATTACAGCTTCGTAATATCAAGCTTAGACAGAGTTTGTTATGGCCTACACAAAGTGCCGCATCTAAAATTTTAAAATCCGTTAAAACTCAACCTCGCTCAAAAAAATCGACCTCAAAAACCTGTGTTATAATGACTTCATTCAAAAAGCTTAATACTAAGGAAACGAATGAAGAAAGAAGCAATAAATGTTGAAGAAACAATTGAGAACACAAAAAGGTTGCTGGATGAAGATCCGAGTGTGTCTCCTGCCTTGAAAAGTTCTATAGAGCTTTTGCTGGTACTGGTAACATTATTGCTGAACCAATTGGGACTCAATAGTAGCAACAGCAGCAAGCCACCATCGACTGACCCGAACCGCGAGAAAAAAAAGAAGAAGCCCAGTGAAAAGAAACCTGGTGGACAAAAGGGCCATAATGGTACGACCCTGCAAAAATTTACTGATCCTGATGTTATCGAGAATATACCGGTGGATAAGACAACCATTCCTGAATGTGCTTATAAAGATGTTGGCTATGAATCCAGGCAGATCATTGATATTGATATCTCACGGGTTGTAACAGAATACCGGGCTCAGGTTCTTGAGGATGCGAATGGGAAGCGTTACACAGCCCCATTTCCTGAAGGTGTCAGTCGACCTGCTCAGTATGGAATCAATGTGAAAGTTCATTCTGTGTATATGTCTCAATACCAATTGATTCCATATAATCGGGTTGAAGAAAACTTCCAAGACCAGATTGGAATTCCAATAAGTGCCGGTTCGATTTACAACTTTAATAAAAATGCATATGAAAGACTGGAAATTTTTGAAGCCGTTGTGAAATCAAAACTGATTGAATCTGGCCTTTGCCATGCAGACGAGACCGGTATTAATATTGATGGAAAAAGGCGTTGGCTTCATTGTGTCTCCAATAATTGCTGGACCTATTATTTGCCCCACGAAAAAAGAGGTATTGAAGCCATGGAGGCAATGGGTGTTCTGCCCAGTTTTAAGGGAATACTTTGTCATGACCATTGGAAGCCGTACTTCAAACTTGATTGCCAACATGTCTTGTGCAACGCCCATCATTTAAGGGAACTGGAAAGAGCTTGGGAACAGGACAAACAAGAGTGGGCCAAGGATATCAGAGATCTCTTACTACAAATAAATAAGGCCGTTGATGATGCCGGAGGCCAACTCTCTGCCGAAGATTCCATGAGATACAGGCAACAATATCGGGATCTGCTGGAAAAAGCCGAAACAGAATGTCCGCCCCCGGATGAAAGCCAACGAAAAGGAAAAAGGGGTAGACTGAAACGGTCAAAGTCAAGAAATCTTCTTGAACGGCTGAGGGATTTTGAGAATGAAACTCTACTTTTTATGGATGATGAAAAAGTCCCTTTCAGCAATAATCTGGGAGAAAACGATATTCGGATGACCAAGGTCCAGCAAAAAATATCAGGATGTTTTCGATCCATGAAAGGAGCTGCTATGTTTTGTCGTATCCGCAGCTATCTTTCAACCTGTAGAAAAAATGGTGTGAGGGCAAGCGAGGCACTACATCTTTTATTTGAAGGAAAACTACCAGAATTTCTAAATGAGTAATTTTTTGATTGCAAAAGCAAGGCAATTTTTTTAATAAATCTAAGCAACCCTAAAAATAGGTGCTGAATAATTACCTTTTTTTAAGAAATAATTTTTAGATGGAGGTTCAACTATACTAGTGAAAGTCAGATTATTCTGAATACGAATTGGTCATTTTTTATGCAATAAAATCGACAGCAGATTCACCATGTTCCCGTAGTTTTTCATCAATGGCATCAATACTTTTTGCCAATGTTTCATACGAGATTTTCGGCAGTTTGCCTCCCCATGCTTTTTCAG
>JAAETN010000007.1 GCA_024228355.1 Maribacter sp.
GCCTTTAAAAATAAGCTTACCGCTGTTGCATCGGGATTCGGGTATTCTTTATACGGAGTAGGATTAATGCGTTCATCATTCTCTCTAACAATCCAAGCTTTAGCGTCATTTTCCACACCATTTTCCACGCCATGCAAATAGCGGGTAAACCAACGATTCATCATTTTGATAGGCGGTGGTCCGCCATGTCCGTTTTGGTGATAGTAGATTTGCGTAGGTAATCCTTTGTCTTTGGCAGCCTTGTAAATACGATAACTATGTTCTGGCATCACGTTCCAATCGTTAAATCCATGCGACATTAATAAAGCGGCCTTCATGGGCTTCATATCGTTAAGGTAATCGCGCCCAGCCCAGAAATCATTATAATCCCCAGATAGTCGATCCATTCCGTTCTTCATTTCAGTATCACGCACCCTTGCATTATTTCCAGGGCGCTTAGCTTCATCACCACTATGGATATAATCATAGAGTACATCAATATCCTCGCCCAAATAACCGCCAGGAGACCGCACCAAACCGTTAGATCTATAGTAATGATAATATGAGGTGTTGGGTGCAATAGGAATAATTGCTTCGAGACCCTCAACACCTGTAGTTGCAGCTGCCAAAGGAATAGTACCATTATAGGATGTACCGGTCATACCCACCTTTCCAGTAGACCAAAAAGCCTCGACTTTTTCATTTCCGTCAGGGGAGGTGTAACCATTGGCGCGTCCACACAACCAGTCAATTACGGCTTTTGGTGCTAGTGATTCGTTATCGCCACCAACAGTTGGTGAGCCTTGTGAAAGACCTGTTCCTGGTGAGGAAGAGTGTACCACAATATACCCTCTAGGAATCCATGTTTTAATGTGGGAATTTGAAATTATGGGTCTTTTTCCTAGGCGAACTACCTCAGGATGAACACGTTCTTTACCCATAGCTCCCAGTTCATGTTTTACATCCCAGAATACACCATCAACGTCAGGTGCGACACCGGCAAAATAAGGACTGGAGACATATACAATGGGTAACTTTAGCCCTTCTGAATCTGTTTGCTCTGGTCTTGTTACCCCGACATGCATTCTATCCGGTTTTGAATCACCATCGGTATCAAATTCCGTTTCGACCCAAAGATCATGCCTAATCCATTTCGAGGCATCCTCGAATGCAGGAACAACTTGAGCTTCACCATCTTTTATAATTGGGGTTGATAGCACTGCCTTTTGGGCACTTACTACAAATGTTGTTGTAAAAAGTACGCCAAGAAGAAGGATTGTATTTAATTGTCTTTTCATAGTGACTGATATTGTTTCATTTTTAAATTAGGACTAATTTGCCAATAGCTGCAATGTACTATTTTTGAGAAACATAGTATTAATGAGCAATTCAAAATCTTAAAATTGGCGTAATAAGTGTTATAAATAAAAAAACCCAAGATTAGAATCCAGGGTTTTTCTTTGAAATTAAGTAGCGAGAGAGGGACTTGAACCCTCGGCCTCCGGGTTATGAATCCGACGCTCTAACCAGCTGAGCTACCTCGCCATTTAAACTTACTTCAATATGTACGTCCGAGTTACGAATCCGACGCTCTAATGCTGACGAAGCTTTCCTTGTCAGCATCCTGACGACTTTGAGTCCGTCAGGACCAGCTGAGCTACAGCTGGCGAAACTTTGATTCAGCACCGTGACAAAGACTTTGTCTTTCGTCAGGGCTCGCCATGTCGTTTAAAACGGCTGCAAATATAAAGTTTAATTTTTTGTTCATCAACATTCATCTGCCAAAAATATTCCTCGGTTTTAATTTTTTTATCATTTATAAATATATATATTGCCCATAATAAATACCAAATCGTAATGAGCGATAAGATTAAGTTTGAAATTGAATTTGTAATACAGTCATCCCCCCAACTATTGTATCAATACCTTTCTACACCCTCCGGGCTTTCCGAATGGTTTGCAGATAATGTAAACTCCAGGGGTGAGCTATTCATTTTCATATGGGATGGTTCTGAAGAAGAAGCCATACTTTTGAAACGAAAGAGCGATGAATTCGTGAAATTTGCCTGGGAAGAAAATGATGATGACACGTATTTTGAAATGAAGATCATTGTTGATGAGATTACAAAGGATGTTTCGCTTTTTATCACTGATTTTGCTGAGGAGGATGAACTTGACGAAGCTAAGATGCTATGGGAGAATCAGGTTTCTGACTTAAAACAGATTTTGGGTTCTAAATAAATTCAACTTATAATTATACAGTATATTTGGCCCTGATGGAACTATCAGGGCTTTTTTTATGATAAATTTTGATGGAAAACTATATTCCAAGGACACTTATTATCTAAATCATAAGAATAGGGGACTGCGTTATGGTGATGGTCTTTTTGAAACGATTCGAGTCGTAAATGGAAAGATTTTTTTTTGGGAAGAGCATTATCTGAGGTTAATGTCGTCTATGCGTATTCTACGAATGGATATACCCATGGATTTCACGATGGAGTTTATAGAAGGACAAATCCTAAAGACCATAAAGTCGAATATACTTGAATTACAGTCTGCAAGAGTCCGATTAACTGTTTTTAGAAAGAATGGTGGATTATACACTCCCAAAACAAACGATGTTTCATTCTTGATCGAAGCAAAAGCGTTGCATACTCCTTTTTATATAATTGAGGATAAGACCTATGAAGTTGAATTGTTCAAGGACTTTCTTGTTAATCCCGATATGCTTTCTACACTCAAGACCAATAATAAAATATTGAATGTTGTTGGGAGCATATTTGCCAAGGAAAATGAATATCAGAATTGTTTGTTATTGAATACGAATAAAGATGTTGTTGAAGCGTTGAATGGCAATTTATTTCTTGTTACTGGAAAAGTAATAAAGACTCCGCCTACTTCCGATGGGTGTTTAAAAGGAATAGTGCGTAAGAAACTCATAGGAATATTAAACAACATTGAAGAATATACATTGCTGGAAGCATCTATTTCCCCTTTTGAATTACAAAAGGCCAATGAACTTTTTATTACTAATTCAATTGTAGGTATTCAGCCAATAACGAAATACAGGAAAAAGGAATTTGGGAATGGAGTTGCAAAAAATTTGTTGGGCAAATTAAATGCGGCTGCCAGGTTAGGATAAACAGCGTTTAAAGTTAATTTAAACTAGGGTTTTCAGGTGCATTTGACCAAAGCAAGTAATTACCGCCAAGTTCAACCATTTTTTCCTTCCAAAACGCAACAGAGGATTTCTGTATAATAGCACTTTCATATTCATTGGCTACAACAATCCAAGATTTGGAAGATAGTTCTTCATCCAACTGTAACGAAGACCAACCTGAATATCCTAAAAAGAATCGAATATCCTCTTCAGATATTATTTGATCATTAATAAGACTAACTGTCTTCTCAAAATCGCCACCCCAATAAATTCCATCAGATATTTCGATACTATTATCAATGAGGTGGGGGACCTTATGAATAAAATAGAGGTTATCCTGCTCAACTGGACCTCCATTATACACTTGAAGAGGAATTGATATCTCTGTGACAAGGTCGTTAATATTATATTCCAAAGGCTTGTTAAGAATAAAACCAACAGAACCTTCTTCATTGTGTTCAGCCAATAAGACAACAGACCTATTGAATGACACATCACCCGTCAAGGCAGGTTCAGCAATAAGTAATTTCCCTTTTTTTGGTTTTAAATCGACCATGTATTCATTCTTGCTGAATCTAAAATAAGATAATTCCTATAAATCACAAATTGGTAGGAATAAAAAAGCCCTGGCGTTAAAGTCAGGGCTTTTTAATAATATGGTAATATAGACTAGTTTACTGCTTTGCCTAAATCAGCACCAGCTTTAAACTTAACAACATTTTTAGCTGCAATTTGAATAGTTTGTCCAGTTGATGGATTTCTACCTTCTCTTGCATTTCTTCTAGATACCGACCAAGATCCGAAACCTACTAAAGATACACGATTACCTTTTTTAAGAGCACCTTCAACGTTTCCTAAGAAAGATTCTAATGACTTTTTAGCCGCGGCTTTTGTGATGCCAGCGTCAGCAGCCATTGCATCGATTAATTCTGTTTTGTTCATAATGTAATTAAATTAATTGTTTTAAAAATAATTTTAAACCTCCTAACAAATTTATACGGAATTGCGGTGAACGCAAGTAAAATAGGGGGAAATCGGCATTTTTGTTGATAACTCGGATCGTTTGTTAATAAAGTAGGGCGTTTTTTACGTTTCTCGCAGCCCAATGGGAGTGGGACTTTACACCATTGAGGCTGTTTCTGCCAATTTAAGTCCATTTAAAACATCGCGGATTTCCATTTTTCGCTTACCCGGTAATTGAATTTGAAGAAGATTTATATAGCCATCATTTACTGCAACCTTCATTTCTTTTTTACTGAAAATGATTCGCCCGTTTTTGTGGTTGTGTTTTTGCTCTTGTTTGGCAGCATCATAAATTTTCAGGAAGAATTCTTCACCATTATTCTTTAAGGTTGTCCAAGATGCTGGGTAGGGGCTTAATCCTCTAATATGGTCATAAACCTGGTTCAGGGATTTGTTCCAATCTATTCGGCAGGTGTCTTTGTGAATCTTCGGGGCGAACTTTAAATTGGAATCGAAATTTTGTCTTCTACGTTTTACTTTTCCGTTTTCTATTTGACCAACCGTTTCCAATACTAAGTCAGCACCTATGTGCATTAGCCTATCATGCAGTGTGCCTGCGGAATCATCTTCAGTAATTGAGACCATTTCTTGCAGTATCATTTCACCTGTGTCTATTTTATCATCAATGAAAAATGTAGTGACCCCCGTTTCTGTTTCCCCATTGATGATAGCCCAGTTAATCGGCGCAGCGCCCCGGTAGTTAGGCAATAGGGAAGCATGAAGATTGAATGTACCGAATTCAGGCATTTCCCAAACCACTCTTGGAAGCATTCTAAAAGCCACAACGATTTGCAGATTCGCCTTTAAGCCGTTAAGCTCGCTTATAAAACCTTTATCTTTAAGATTTGTGGGTTGTAATAGATTGAGGCCTTTCAATTCTGCATACTTTTTAACGGCCGATTTATGTATTTTTCGACCTCTACCAGCTGGTTTATCGAGTGAGGTTATGACCCCGACAATATTGTAATCGTTTTGAACCAGCTTGTCCAAAACTGTAACCGCAAATTCTGGCGTACCCATAAAAACAATCCTCAATTTATCTTTTTTATCCAAGCTCGTATTCATTTCGGGTGTTTATCTTAATTTGTCCAGATTCCAATAACTCCTTAATTGAAATCAGAATTGTTTGTTCATCAAAAGCCATTTCCTTTATTAAATCCCTGGAGGATTTACTCCTAGGTTTTAAGAATCGTAAGATCTCCTCGGACACGAACGAGGTTAAGTCTGCATCAATTGGAATTTTGGCCGTACAAATATCACATTTACCACAATCGGCTTCTATTTTCTCGCCAAAGTAGCCCAGTAATTGTTTAGCTCTACATATTTTAGTATTGTTGACGTAGGTCAGTATGTCTTTAATATTCTTGATTTTCGTAGCATGGAGCGCTTTTACTTTAGGCGCAAATACATTTATAGTAACATCATCTTCCCTCGGCACTAAAAAAGTAAGCTCCAAATCGCGATTATTTTCTTGGTATTCTATAATTTCTTCTGTTCCAAGCTGTCTAAGTGTCTTTAGCACCGATTCTTCAGTCACACCGGCTTTTTTGGCGACCAAGACCGTATTTATTTTTGTGTCGAATTCAAAAACCCCTCCATATGTTCGTAATACCGTTTGAACTATGTCAACCAGTTTTCTATTTCTTTCAAGGTAGGAGAACAGTTGATCTTTGTTGGTTATGAATCGAAGCATTGTTTTCTTGGAAAAGGATTCTGACAAGGACAAAACCGAATTCTGGTCCAATACTCGAAATGCATTGTAGGTAATCAAAGGATTAAGGTGATAGGTTTCACAAAATTCATTGAAATTCAATCTGAATTTCTCATCATGTCCTTCACCATAAGGAATTTGAAAATAGTTGTTCAGCTTATTGTAGACCAATTTTATAAAGGGAATATCTGGCAATACACTTAAAAATTGATTTTTCACCTGGTCTTCATCCATTTTGCTGGTCAGAAGAATCGCTCTTGCCGGTTCACCATTCCTGCCTGCCCTACCTGCTTCTTGAAAGTAATTTTCAATGCAATCAGGAATTTGATAATGAACAACCAGATCTACGTCGGGTTTGTCTATACCCATACCAAAAGCATTGGTGGCTACCATGGTGTTTACTTTATTGTCTAGCCATAGATCAAGCCGTTCCTTTTTTTCTTTTTTTGATAGTCCTCCGTGAAAATAAGAAGCAGAACAATTATTCGTGTTCAGATTATTGGCAAGGTCTTGCGCTAAACGTCTAGTACGAACATATACAATAGAACTTCTGTTGATAGAAAGGCAAAGTTGTTTCAGCGCATATCTTTTATCCTCTTCCCAAATAACGGAAAAAGCAATATTATCACGACAATAGGAATCCTTAACAATCAAAGGATTGATAAACCTTAGATTCCCTACAATATCATTCGCCACTACTTGCGTTGCCGTTGCTGTCAAAGCAATGATAGGTGCGTCGGGTATTAATTCCCGTA
>JAAETN010000008.1 GCA_024228355.1 Maribacter sp.
CCTACTGGCGTCATGCTAACAGTGAAGATGATCAACAACAGTACGATAGTGTTTGCCGAAGTCTTTATCGGTTCTTACACAAAATCAGGACTGATCCTTGATTTTGGCGTATATTTACCCACTAATTTCGCTGAAGAGCCAGAATTATAAATATTATCGAACGAATACCTTTTTGACGTCAATTAATTATGGAACACATTATAAAATATAAAAAAGAAGGCTCTTCCGATGGCCTTTATTTGTCAGACGCTATAAAAAATGGTTTAGCTTTATCCAAAAAAAGTTTGATTAATTATCTGCTCACAAACAATACGAATTCAGTTTTTCCCGTGGTAGATTCAGAAAAAGTAGTTCCAATTTATCCAATTAGTACTTTCAGGGAATATAGGAATATTGTTTCCGAGGAGAATGATTCAAGATTAGTCAATTTATTTGAACAATTACTAATTGATAATATAAGGCTTTCAGGAAGGCACAAAAGTAAGGCGTTACTCCTGTCTGGCGGAATCGATTCAATTCTCATAGCGGGTATTTTAAAGAGTCTTTATGGAACAGAAAACTTGCGTTTCTACCATATGATGCATGGTGACTTCACTAAAGGTGAGACTGAAAGAGCCCGAAGAGCATCCGAAGTGTTTGGTGTTAAACTTATCGAAATTAATAAAGGGAAGATGACGCCAGAGGATTACTTGGACCCAGTCAGAGTAAATGGGCATAGTGTTGATTTGTCAAGTCCGTCTTATCTTGAAATATGTGGGAAAATTGAGCAAGAACAAGGAAATGAAGTTGATGTTTTTAATGGCGAATTAAATCTTATAGATGTAGGTTTTTCTGAATCATCAGACCCGACAAGAACTATTAGAAGGTTTTTGTTTAACAATATCAAAGCTACTAGTTTGATCTCATCCATCGGGTTAGAATACGATCTCCCAAAACCAAGCAAAAACAAATATTTGGCAGTCATTCAAGAGATTGCCTCTATGGTTTTCAGGAAATCGAATAAACGTCAGTTTATTGCCGGTTTTTATACAGGTAAAGCCCATTTCCCGGGTTTTTTCGGATGGGAGAATGTATCTGCCATTAATCACCAGGGAGAATTAGATAATTTTTTTGACTTTATAGGCTACCAATACGAACCTGACTTTGAGAGTTTTCTCTACCAAACTGTGCCAGCTTTCTATGCAGGGACTACTAATGTTGAAACTATAGGGTCTCTAATACAAAGTTTTGGAATGAACTATGTTATGCCGTACTCATCACCAGAAATTGCTGGATTATCTTTAAATTTGCCAGATAAGCTCAAAAATAACAAAGTCATTCAAAAGCATCTTGCGGTAGAAAAATATGACATACCAAACGAAGTGGCTTACTACTTAAAAAACCACGCGGGATATAATGAAACCTACGCGTCACATTTTGATGAAAATGAGTTTTCAAATCTCTTTCAAAGTATCGATTTTATTTCAAGTTATAATGAACTTAAAATCCGTTTGAAATCGGAGTGTTTACTTTCAGACTTAGATCAACTGGGTGGTTGGGGGATTAGAAACCAGCTGGATCTAAGAACATTTATTGGATGTATGTCATATTCAATGTTCACTTATAAATGATAGATGCAAGTCTAAATTATCATGAATGATTTAAGGTGATACGAGATGAGGGTGAGGTCAGGATTTGACAGGGTTGAGTTTTTAGGTGATGCCTCTTTTCACAATCTATCAGCAATAGATGCATTTCCCCCCAAAAAAAACAAGACCTATCGAGTTGTGAACTTTGAATCATTTTTCATAGGAAACAGTATACCGAGATTTGAGATACAGAGCGCATTCGAAAGAACATTGGATTTTCTTGTCACTCTTGATGTCGATTGTATATCAATAGCAAATAATCACTCTTTAGATGGTGATTTGTCAACACTACAACGGTTTGTTAATGAGCTAGCCAATAGAGGTATAGATACGATCGGATTTAAAAATAAGCTAGTTGATCAAAGTGCCGTAAGAGTTTGCGTAGATGAAAAATGTAGCAAAATACAATATGTAGATATATTTGGAGCGATTGATGAAGCTAGTTTTTCTAGCGAAATAAAAATTGAAAGAGATGGTCTAGAAATTGAGTTGTGTTCGCTACAAAACCTCATTCTACATTTACCAAAGAAACTTAATAAAGGACGTATTGTTGTATTCCTTCATGCTGGTATTACGTATGATTTCAAACAAAATAATCTAATAGAAAGATTGAAAGGAGAACGCCTAAATATCGTGGCGTCTCATTCCCATGTTCCTGGGTTTTTTTATGATTCAGGTAATAGTGTCATATTAACATCGCTTGGTAATTTGATATTCGATAATTTCATAGAGAATATACCTGGAGAGCAATCGTTAGTTTATAATAACTCATTAGTTGAGTGTCTCTCACTCTCGTATAAATTCAGCTTAACTTCAAATGAAAGATTAATCTCTGTTCTTTATTCAAAATACAAGAAAGTTGGTCAAGAAGAAGTATCGCTGAAAGTTGTTAGGCTATTTGATTTTAGAAAACCCTTAGGCTATTGGATTTTTTTCTATGTTGCTTATGCCCTTTCATTACAGATAACATTTAATAAGTTGATAAGGAAGTTGAAAAGAGTACGAGGGATCATGAATAAATGAGTTTCCAGGGGAAAATGGCAGAACTGTCATTGCGTCTTACATCGGCTGGTATTCGGCCGATAACGCTGATCTGGGTTGCGAAATACTATCCAGATATCACGGCATACTATTTTTTTGTGTCATATGCGAGCCCCTTCTTTTATAAGTTGGCAAGTTTGTCGCAATTGAATGTGTACAGAAGGAGGCTAAACAGTAATATTAGGTTCGAGGTTGTTGCTACAGACTATTATTTTTTAGTGCTCGTACGGCTCTTGTTCTTGTTGTTGCCTGCTGCTTTATTGGTAGGTTTTTTTGACTTTATCGGAGTTAAACTATTATACCTTGTCATATTTGCAGTTTGTGAATCTTATTTTTTGAATCGAGAATTCGTAAATTTATGTCTGGGCCAACCTGTTAGATCATCGATTTCATTATTTTGTTTAAGATCTATTCAGGCTGTTATATTGGTGATAGTTTGCCTTACAAATACTGATTTCAGTATATTTATTGTTAGTTATCTTGCCGTAACAGCCGTGTTGTTTTTTGGGTTGGTGAAGTCAGGTAATGTATTTCTTGGCAAGAAGACTGTGTATCGAGCCTTAAGGTTCGGCAGCTATAAAAAACAACTTGGTGTTGGTCTGAAAGAGCTGTTCTCTATAGGCTACTTTACATTATCGACAGTGATGGTTTCTGCTAACACTGCGGATTTTGAGAAAACGAAATATTTTTTAGTTGGATTTTCTTTATCAGGTTTCGTTATTCTAATCTTGAGGGTCTTTTTTGTTAATCGAATTGTGCCAGACCTTACCAAAAGGTTTGTTCCATTGAGACTGCTAGAAGTTTACATCTATATAGGGTTTTTCATGTTAGTGTCAGCATTCTCGGTCGGGTTGGTCTATTTTCTTGGCTTTGAGTATTCGTTTTTAATTTATTTAGGTACTTCCTTTGCTATTTTTGTCATTTCTAATATTGTGGGTCAACGTTATTTACTGTATCTGTCTTCGAGAAAAATACCTTCTTCTTATGTTTACGTTAACCTGATCAGTATTCTCTTTTTGAGTATATTCATGCCTCTAGTAGAAGCTGAGGTTTGGTATTTAAGTATATCGGTGATAGCTCCTATGCTTGTTGCATTAGTGATCAATATTCTATATACCAATCTAATGAAGGGGAAAACTTAGTTTATGTCTAATGTTCTAATTTATGTACGTCCATGGAATGCAAAACAGATGGCCAACTTAGGCCAACTTGTTTTTAAGAAATCAAGAGTTATACCATTCAGTGAACATCGTGGTTATGACTTAACCGATTATCACTCTGCTTTTTATGCTCTTATTGAGAGGTATAGGCGAGAGGGACTTTTTGATGCTGATTGCCTTTTTGATCAGTCTGAATTGGCTGACATAGTTCTAAGATGCCGACTATTAAGAAGTCTGGATTTTGAATTTTCAAGATTGTTAGTATTCGCAGCAGCTAGTGCAATTAATCAATGTCTACAAAAGTATTCTCCTGAGTTTATCTTGTCCGTAACGGTAGATTCCTACGTCATTGATATATTGGCTCGTCTCGCCCGTAGAAAGAATATAGAGTTCATCGGTCTCGTGCCGACATTTGTTGATGGGTATTTTAGAATTACTGAGCGCGGTGAGAAAAAGGTTAATCGAACGGTTAGCGGAGAAGAAGTTAATAAGGCTCTGTCAATGCTAAAGGCCAAAGAGTATAAGCCTCAGTGGCTGGCTGCCAACAATAGCGCTATAAAGAAAAAGGCCTATCGGCTCTGGAGTCGTAATTTGATAAAGCCAGCATGGTTTTATGTGTACTCAAAATTTAGGAAGGACCCATTGAACTATCATTATATAGCAACTTCGATAGTTGCCAGACAATGCTTCAGTTTTTTTCCGAAACTATATAGTGCTAATGATTGTGCTAAGAAAATAAATGCTGCTTTAAGTCGTTCGCCTTTGGTCTCAGTATTCTTGCCATTACAGATGTCACCTGAGGCAACGATTGACTATTGGTCCAGTGATACTTCGTGGATTGATTACGAAGCTAAAATACTGAAAACTGTTGATGAATATAAAGATAAGCATGTCTTTGTGGTTAAAGAGCACCCAAATGTGTTTGGATTTCGAAGCCGGTCCTTTTATAAACAACTGCAACGAAAAGATAACATTATATTGGTTAACCCTGAAGTTCCATCAAATGAATTAATTGAGGTTTGTGATGCGGTCCTTGTATCTACAGGAACTGTAGGCTTCGAGTCTTTGTTAAGAGGCAAGCCGGTAATCTCTTCCTCTGCACCGTATTATGCGGTAGAAGATCGTTTTTTAAACTTTGATTCATGCTTGGAAAAAAAGTCATCTAAGGAAGATTATAAGTTGGTTGAATATCTGTTATCTGGATTTTTACCGGGAACTTTTGTTAATGATGGAACTTGGTCTCAGGAAAAACATAAGTCCGGAAATTATAATGAGTTAGTCGCTACATCTATTTGTGATTGTCTATCAGCTTAGGCTTGGGATTTTTATGTGTAAAAAAACAAGTAGTTACCCGATGATAGATAGTTTCTTCCTTGCTTTTTTTTTGTTCTTGTCATGCTTTAGTTATGTGAGCTTTTCACTGACTAGCTTTGATACTCAGGTTTGGCATGTTTTATTGATTCCGATTTTGCTTTCGTTCTACCGAAGTACTGATATTTGGGTAAGTCTTAAAGTTGAGTTGTTTTATATTCCGTTGGTATTCGTTTTTTTAATATTTTCAACGTATGACTTCATGGGTCTTAGGTCCTATTTTTCGTATACATTGTTCTTTTTGGTCTTTGTAGTAGTTGCTCAATCGCTTAGATACTATAAGCATAGTGTTTTTTATAAAGTTTTTTGTATATCTAGTGTATTATATTTTCTTTTTGGACTTTCTCAGTATGTTTGGGGAAAGTTTATTTTCGAGTTTATTGTGCATGTTAGGGGGACGGATGATAGAGGTGTTTCTAGTCTTGCTGCTGAGCCTAGTTACTATGCCTCAATATCATTATTGCTATCTTGGTTGATCCTCATTTTTAGCCGTTATAGGCCTTCAGCAGTTGGTAAGTATTCTATCATATTAAATGTTATTTCGATTGTTTTTCTTGCTCAGTCTGCTATTGGTATTATGTACCTTGCGATTGTGGCTTCCTTGGTTTTTTTATCACGGTCGAATTTCAGGATTTTTTTTATTGCATTATTTTTGGGCATTATTGGTTTTTTATTTCTCAATCACTTTGATGGCCGAGCGTCTCAGCTTATAGGCAAGCTTTTCGAGGTTGGTCCTTATGACTTAATGATGGCTGATGCGAGTATTAACTTGAGGTTTGCGAGCTTTTTTCTGCCACTATTTATTAGTCTTGACAATTATTTAATCCCCATGTTTTTTGGTCATTATCTTACCGTCGCGCAAAACTATAGTGCAATGTTTCATGATATATTCTGGTATAAAGCTTTCGATGCGGAGCGTATAATGTCCTTTTTGGGATCGATGGTATTTGAGTTGGGTATATTTGGTGTTTTTTATCTCACACATTATTCTATTCGAGCCTATCGCTGGTCGAAAGACAAGGTGTTTAGGGCTAAGGAGTTAGTCTTGCTATTCTCATTGTTAGTTTCACCATTACCTATTGCAATGCCATTGGTGGCTATAGTTTTTGCTAGTTTGCTCTATGTTAACAATGAGAATTTGGTTTCAAAACGATATACGACAGTCAAATGAAAAAAGCATTAATTACAGGAATTACAGGTCAAGATGGTTCTTACCTAGCTGAGTTTTTATTGGGGAAAGGTTACGAAGTCCATGGTATCAAACGCCGTGCTTCACTTTTCAATACTGAGCGTGTGGATCATCTTTACCAGGACCCTCATACTGATAATCAGAATTTCATTCTTCACTATGGTGACCTTACGGATTCATCCAACCTTACTCGAATCTTGCAGGAGATCCAACCGGACGAAGTGTATAACCTGGGTGCGCAATCTCATGTTGCGGTGTCATTTGAGTCGCCGGAATACACTGCTGATGTTGTTGCATTGGGTACTTTACGCATTCTAGAAGCCATTCGTTTGCTGGGTCTGGAGAAGAAAACGAGATTTTATCAGGCCTCTACGTCTGAGTTATTTGGGCTTGTTCAGGAGACTCCTCAAAAGGAAACCACTCCCTTTTATCCGCGTTCACCTTATGCGGCTGCCAAGCTTTATTCTTACTGGATAACAGTCAATTATCGAGAAGCCTACGGTATGTATGCCTGTAATGGAATTTTATTTAACCACGAGTCCCCGAGACGTGGTGAGACCTTTGTTACGCGCAAAATCAGCCGTGGGCTTGCAAATATCGCACAAGGGTTGGAACAGTGTCTGTATATGGGCAACATGGATGCGCTGCGTGATTGGGGTCATGCAAAAGACTACGTGCGTATGCAGTGGATGATGCTGCAGCAGGAGCAACCGGAAGACTTTGTCATCGCCACTGGTGTGCAGTATTCGGTGAGGCAGTTTATAGAATGGTCAGCGAAAGAACTCGGTATTACATTGCGCTGTGATGGAGAAGGTGTGAACGAGGTGGCTGTAATTGATGCAATTGAAGGCGACAAAACACCAGCCCTGAATGTAGGTGATGCCATTGTGCGTGTTGACCCGCGCTATTTTCGCCCAACTGAAGTTGAAACGCTTCTGGGTGATCCATCCAATGCCAAGGCTAAATTGGGTTGGGTACCAGAAATCTCGGTGCAGGAAATGTGCGCGGAGATGGTAGCTGAAGACCTTAAAATAGCTCAGAGGCATGCATTGCTAAAACAGCATGGCCACGAAGTGTTGCTATCTTTAGAAAATTAACTGGTCATGGGAAAACAAATAATATTCATTGCGGGCCATCGTGGGATGGTCGGTTCAGCTTTGCTACGTCAGTTGCGGCAAAACCCAGACATTGACTTGATTACGGCTAATCGTAATAACTTGAATCTGATTAGTCAGATGGCTGTGCAAAGATTCTTTAAAGAAAATAAGATTGATCAAGTTTATCTGGCTGCTGCCAAGGTAGGTGGTATTCATGCCAACAATGAGTATCCTGCTGACTTGATCTACGAAAACCTCATGATAGAAGCAAACATTGTTCACGCAGCCCATACTAATGACGTACAAAAATTGCTTTTTCTCGGTTCATCCTGTATTTACCCCAAGCTTGTCGAACAGCCGATGGCCGAGAGTGCACTTCTAACCGGAGAACTAGAGGCTACAAACGAGCCTTATGCCATTGCCAAGATTGCGGGCATTAAACTTTGTGAAAGTTACAATCGCCAATTCGGGCGTGACTATCGCAGCGTGATGCCGACCAATCTGTATGGTGAAAATGATAGTTTTCATCCTGAAAACGGCCATGTCATTCCCGCGATGATGCGTCGCTTTCATGAAGCGAAGCAGGCAGTTGCCGAAGAAGTTGTGATCTGGGGTAGTGGTAAACCGATGCGTGAGTTTTTGCATGTTGATGATATGGCAGCTGCCGGTGTGTATGTGATGAATTTGGACGCTCCTACTTACGAATCCAACACTCGGCCGATGCTATCCCATATTAATGTGGGTACAGGTTTAGATTGCACCATTCGTCAGTTGGCTGAGACCATGAAAAACGTGGTGGGGTTTGAGGGGGAGTTGGTATTCGACACCAGCAAACACGATGGTACGCCGCGCAAATTATTGGATGTATCTCGTTTGAGGGTATTGGGATGGCAAGCCAGTATCACACTTGAGCAGGGTTTGCGGGATACTTATCGCTGGTTCCTACAGAATCAGGGGCAACTTCGAGATTGATGGCATAATCTCATCAAGGTCGTAATTCATGCAATTCAATTCGTGAATCAAACAATATTATGACCTTAATATAGGGTTTATGGGGTGTGTTTGAAAATTTCATTGATTACCGTTTCTTACAACAGTGCTGATACGATCCGGAGCACGATTGATTCCGTTGCTGCGCAAGATTTTTTAGAACTCGAATATATCATTGTTGATGGTGGTTCGAGCGATGAAACGCTGGAAATCGTGAAGCATTACCCTGCCTTAGTTGCTCAATGTATTTCTGAACCGGATAAAGGCATCTATGATGCCATGAATAAAGGTGTGCAACGTGCCACAGGTGACGTGATCGGTATTTTAAATTCTGATGACTTCTATCTTAACGACAACATTTTAAACGAGGTGGCTGACCTGTTTTTCTCTGACCCAGAACTCGATGTAGTGCTGGGGGATATCGACTACGTACAGAATGAAGACCTGAATCGTCCTGTACGCTCTTATCGAGCAGGTAACTTCAAACCTTGGATGTTCCGGTTTGGTTTGATGCCTCCTCACCCTGCAGTTTTTATTCGTAAGTTAGCTTATGAACGCGTTGGTCAATACAAGCTCGGATATAGAATCGCAGCCGATTTTGACTTTCTAACCCGGTTGTTGCTCGTTGATAGGGCAAAATATTATATTCCCAATAAAACCTGGGTACGCATGCGAACGGGTGGGGTAAGTACCGATGGAATACAAAGCGTAGTTGTAATATCAAATGAAATGAGACGATCTTTTCGCGAGAATGGGCTCTATACTAACTCGTTGATGCTATTATTAAGACTGCCATTCAAGTTTTTCACTCAAATTTTATTGAAATGAGCTTCAGATTATCATCAACCTAAATTTTCCTTATGAAGTTTTCTTTTCTCAGCTGTGGGCTTATGATCAACTCTCAAGTCAATTCTAATCAATCGATCTGTTGTTAACGTTAAAGGATAGCAGTGAATTTATATATAGCTATATCCCCCTAATTTTTGTCTGATCTAGAGCCATGACATTACCTGAGTTTGTCGGAAGGTCATTTCGTGAGATAGACTTTATGAATAAAGCAAGTAGATAGGAAAGCGGGTCAAATAAGTTGAAGATACTATTAACAGGTGCGACTGGTTTTATTGGTAGAGCATTAGTAGATGAACTGCTTGAGAAAGGTCATGAAGTTAACGCTATAATCAGGGAAATATCAGGTGATCTTCCCACTCAAGTGAATCAATTCATCTTGTATGATCTGGGTGTATTACTGCATGAGAGTAGCGGGGAAAGTCTGGAGGTGGTATCTAGGGCTCTTCAAGGAGTAGAGGTTGTTATCCATACTGTTGCCAGGGTGCATATTTTGAAGGAGTTTTCTATTGATCCACTAAGTGATAACCGGAGAATAAATCGTGATGTTACACTGACTTTGGCCACGAAGGCTGCTCAGTCCGGGATAAAAAGGTTCGTTTTTCTCAGCTCAATCAAGGCGAACGGTGAGTCAACCCAAATTGGAAAACCTTTCACGTCTGAAGATGATTTCGTTCCGGACGACCCTTACGGTCTATCTAAATATGAGGCAGAGGTAGGGTTGTTTGATATTGCAAGAACCACTAATCTAGAAGTTGTGGTTATTAGGCCACCTTTAGTCTACGGTCCCGGAGTTAAAGCTAATTTCTTGTTATTATTAAAGTGGGTGGAAAAAGGGATACCATTGCCCTTTGGTTTAGTGAAAAATTCGCGCTCACTGATTGCGTTGAAAAACCTGGTACACTTTATTGGGTTTTGCGCTGACTTCAAACTAACGCCTGGGGCAGCAAATGAAGTCTTTTTGATATCTGACGGTGAAGATATCTCAACAACGGATCTTATCCGCAAAATAGCTAAAAAATTTCACAGGAAAATCCTGTTTCTGCCTGTTCCTGTAGGACTAATGTCTTTAGTGGCAAATATAATCGGGAAAAAGGAAATAATCCATCGGTTATTCAGATCGTTGCAGGTCGATGATACCAAGGCAAGGATTAAATTGGGTTGGAAGCCGGTCACAACAATGGATAAGGAATTGGCTAAGACAGTAAAATATTTTTTAACGAGTAAATAAACGTGCGGTGCAATTAATTAACCCGGGATGAGTGGAAAATAAAAACTGATGAAAAAAAATATAACAAATCTGATAGTTGTGGCGCATCCCGATGATGAGATTCTGGGTATAGGTGCCACTGGTGTCAAATTGGTCGGCAATGGTGAACTGGTTCAGCCAGTAATATTATGCGGTAATGCCGATGCAAGAACTAAAAGGCCATCCGATATAGAGCTATATGAGGATATGCTTAAAGCCAATCAGTTGTTAGGTTTTGATGAACCTGTTATTGGCGATTTCCCCAATATACGAATGAATAACGTGGATCATCTGGATGTGGTTCGGTTTATTGAGTCACAGATTTTAAAATTTAAACCACATCGAATTTTCACTCACCATCCTTCAGATTTAAATAATGATCATTATCAGGTCTCACGGGCGTGTGTGGCCGCAAGTCGATATTTCCAACGTCGCGATGATATCCCGCCTTTACGATCTTTACAATATATGGAAATTCAGTCATCCACTGATTGGTCATTTGAAAGCGGGGTCGATAGTTTTAAACCTAACTTGTTCATTGAAATTGAGAATGAGATTGATCTTAAACTTAAAGCTCTTGCCTGTTATCGAAATGTTATTCGGGATTATCCCCACCCTCGCAGTGAAGAGGCCCTACGGGGCCTGGCTGCTTACAGAGGTGGGCAAAGCGGGCAAAAATACTCTGAGGCATTTCAGACTATATTCCAGAGAGGGTTTTGATGTATCAGGTTATTGGTAAACGATTGCTCGATATCATAATTGTGCTCTCAGCCGTTATAATATTGTTTCCATTAATGCTGGTGGTTGCAATTTTCATCAAAATATTTGACCCAGGGCCTGTATTTTTCAAGCAACTCAGAACAGGAAGAAATGGAAAAGAGTTCTGGTTTTATAAATTTCGAAGCATGCCTCTCAATACTGGTAATTTACCATCCGATCAAATAGGTCAAATGAAGCTCACCTGGATAGGTAGATTAATACGCAGAACAAATATTGATGAATTACCTCAGCTATTTAATATTTTTAAAGGTGATATGAGTGTGGTTGGTCCTCGCCCTCCAGTTCCTGGCCAGAAAGAGTTGATTCAGTTAAGAAATCAGAACGGCGCTATTAAAGTTAGACCTGGGTTGACTGGATTGGCTCAAATAAATTCTTTTGATGGTATGTCAATTGAAGAAAAGGCAAATAATGATGCTGATTATTCTGCAGAAATCAGTTTAATAAATGATGTAAAAATTATATTTAGTACTTTTTCATATTTACTAAAACCGCCACCAGTTTATTAGGTTAAATAGTGAAATTTGGTTTCGTAACCTGTGTACAATTAGGGCTTTCATGCTTGGAAGCTATTTATGAAATACATGGTTCTGTTGATCTGGCTATTACTCTAAAAGACTATCAGGCTAGAAATAAATCGGGCAGGATTTATATGGATGAATTCTGTAAAAAGTATTCCATTTCGCTGCATAAAACGTCTAATGTAAATAATCAGGATGTAATTGCAATTATTAGAAAATTTGAAATTGATTGGCTGTTTATCATTGGCTGGTCTCAAATTGCTTCAAAGGATGTTTTAGATGCACCAAAAAAAGGCGTAATAGGTATTCACCCTACATTATTGCCAGAAGGGAGGGGGAGAGCTGCAATACCTTGGGCGATTTTAAAGCGTCTGAATAAAACAGGCGTTACACTGTTTAAACTAGACGAAGGGGTGGACACCGGAGAAATAATCAATCAAGTGGAGATTCCAATAGATGATAAAGTAAGCGCCACTGTTCTTTATGATTTAGTAATAAAATCCCATGTTGATTTAATGGAATCGACATTTCCGCTTTTAGAAAACGGCTCGGTTCAACTGATGGAACAAAATGATGGTCTGGCTACAGAATGGCCAGAAAGAAAGCCTGAAGATGGGCAAATAGATCTGACTGGTTCGGTTTATGATGCGGAATGTTTGATTAGAGCAGTGACTAGGCCTTACCCTGGCGCATACTTGATGCAAAATGATAAAAAACTGATTATTTGGTCAGCAGCAGTATCAGATGTATTGCCTGATGGAATTGAAGGGCAAGATTTTTTATATTTTAAGAATGGATATTTGATTTTGCTAGAAGTGGAGATAATATTTAGACCTTCAGCCTCGACCTGACCGAGCCCGTTTCGCGATGAGGATGTCGGGGTCAGATGTCGGATGTCGGGGTCAGGTGATTACTATTTCATTAAATAAATAACGAGGTACTGCAAAGAGATGACCGGGAAGGTTGACAGTGGCGTTTCATATATCGATTGTCACTTGTTCTTTGAATCCATGGGAAATTTTCTAAGCTTAGTTGTAGGAGCTGTTATTCCACTCGTCTAGAAAAACCCAGCAAATCTAGAACCCTGTAAAATATCCTCCCCCATAAACGATTAGCTTTCGTGTAGCCCTGACACCTTCAGAAGCCAGGTGAAAACCCAGGTTGAATTCGTGGAGCAAGTCCGTGCTTGATTTCGATTGCCCATAGTTCGTTACCAGGCAGTTTTAGTAGCAGGTCGATCTTGGCACCGCTTGACGTCCGGTAAAAAAAGCCTCG
>JAAETN010000009.1 GCA_024228355.1 Maribacter sp.
TAAAGAACATGGCTATTTATTGGAGGAATGGTTAGATGGATTAACTACTGATTCTAGTGCCTTTCAATACCTAAAGCACGAAGTAAAGCAAATTCAATCCAAAATAAAATGGAACGACAAAAAACGCTTTCATACTGCTGAGAACCTAACGCCAAAAGGCAAGGAGCTAATTATTCAATTTAACCATCAAGCCAAGGAATTAAACGGTATTTTGGTCAATGTACATTATGAGATTTACGATGGTATTCCATTAGTAGCTAAATGGATATCCGTTCAGAACAATTCACAAAACGAAATTGAAATCACTGGGTTTAAAAATGAGATTTTGGCTTTTCCCGAAACTGAGAATTTCGTTGAACCGGCCAAAAGATGGCGACGACCCAATATGCACGTAGAAAGCGATTATTCATTTGGGGGCTTTTCAACTGGGGAGTCAGAAACATCTATTTTTTGGGAAGTTGACCCCGAATATACCTCGCAGGTTAATTGGTTGATGAAAACGGAATGTTTGCTGGAAAGTAAATTATTGGTTGGTCCCAATGAAGTTCTTAAGCCGAATGACAGTTTTGAGAGTTTTCATACCTATGAATTGTTACAAGATAATACAGATCGTGAAAGAACATCATTGGCTGTTCGAAAGATGTACCGATTATTGGCTCCATGGTCTACCGAGAATCCCATTTTTATGCATTTGACGACAACTGACCCTAATAAAGTCAAAATGGCCATAGATCAGTGTGAAACTACGGGATATGAAATGGTAATTTTGAGTTTTGGCAGTGGTCTCAATATGGAAGACAATTCAGAGGAAAATATTCAAAAATTCAAGGAGTTGGCTGATTATGCACATGGTAAAGGAATTGAATTGGGTGGGTATTCGCTGTTTTCAAGCCGAAAAATAAGTGATTCTGTTGATGTGATTGATAAGGATACAGGAAAGCCAGGTGGGGCAAAATTCGGGAACGCCCCTTGTTTGGCTTCGGAATGGGGGCATACATACCTTAAAAAAATAAAATACTTCCTTGATAAAACAGGGTTTGATCTACTGGAACACGATGGGCCCTATCCAGGCGATTATTGCGCATCAACAACACATAAGTATCATAAAGGTTATGAAGATTCGCAATGGGTACAGTGGAATATGACCAAGGATTTTTATCATTGGTTAAAAGAGAAGGATATTTATTTGAATGCGCCCGATTTTTACTATTTACAAGGTTCAAACAAATGTGGTATAGGGTATAGAGAGGTAAATTGGTCTTTGCCAAGGGCACAACAGATTATGTTGGGCAGGCAGAATATTTATGATGGTACTTGGGAGAAAACACCATCAATGGCATGGACATTCGTGCCCTTGACCGAGTACCACGGGGGTGGGGCAGAAGCGACCTTGGAACCATTGAATGATCACTTGGATTCCTATGAGGCGCATATGGTACAGAATTATGGTTCAGGAGTTCAAGCATGCTATAGGGGCCCAAGATTGTATGATACTGAAGCTACCAAAAAGTTGGTCATTGATCAAATTGCCCATTATAACAAGTATCGAAAAATATTGAATTCAGATATTATTCACTTGAGAAGACCAGATGGCAGGTCATGGGATGGTTTTATGCATGTTAATCCGGGATTAGAGGAAAAGGCACTGGTTATGCTTTTTAATCCTACTGCAAAGACCATTGAAGAAACA
>JAAETN010000010.1 GCA_024228355.1 Maribacter sp.
CACTCTGACCAGAGGCCCGACCTTGTTTCTTTACTAATTCCCGCTTGATTTCCTGCAACGCTGATGTCCTGGCAGGGAAATCCTCCACAGATGACATCTGGAAAAATTCCATCTGACTTAAGTCTTTCATAATTTAAACTCCTTACGTCTTTGTAAATCGGCACATCTGGCCAGTGTTTATTGAGTACCTTTCTGGGGTATTCCTCAATCTCACAGAAAGCAACGGTTTTCATCCCTGCCCTTTCAAGACCTAAACTAAAACCGCCTATTCCTGAGAACAAATCAAGAACTTTCATTATTGCCCCTACTTTTTAATAGCGGCCACTCTAAAAACATTCAACACTCCATCCCCCGCCTGATTTTTTAGATTTCTTCTTAACTGCTAGAAATCGAAATGGATATAAAGATGCAGCAACTTTTATTTTTACTTTGGCATCATCCATCCAGTAGCCTTTTACCTCGTGGATTTCCATTACACCATCAGCTGCTAAAACTGCAAAATCAGGAGTGTAAAATGTATTATCTGCTAAACGGAACTTAATGCCCTCAAATTTATACCAAAGGATTTCACCAGCACACTTCAGTAGTTTAAGTCTTTCGGCATAGGCTTTTTCAGTATTGTTCATTTTTCCTGCTTTCATTCGCCCAAGTGCTAACGCTTTATTTTTCCTCGTGTGCTTTGGTCTCATTGCTACGCCCTTTCAACTATTATTTGATATTCATCTTCAGACATTGGTTTATGCCCATGTTCAGCTTCATACATTTTAACTTTAAATATAAACATTTGTTTTTCGGTTCTACCTGTTTCCGTTTCAAACAGCTTTTTATTAACGTGCCTTGCTGCAGGATTTTTACCATCTTGATGCCAATAATAAGACAAGCATATACAGTACCATTCGCCTGGCTTATCACACCCTTTTAGTTTCATTTTACTACCTTTAATATGATGCAGTGATACAGAACTTGATAGAAACCCCGTCACAGAACAGCCATGTTTAATAAGCCACTGATGCCACTCTTTTTGTTTTTTATTTGGTGAGCCATTCATCATTATTCCCATGTGATATATAGCAAATCCAATAACCTAAAAACTGATTCATTAAAATTAAACTTATAGCCAAAAGGAAATTGAAAGAATCCCCCAGAAAAATGCTAAGTAGTAGGCTGCCAGTAAAACAACCCACTACAATTGTTAATATATCTTTTATAATTACTTTGTTCATCATTAATCCTCACTCATCACTGGTAGTAATATTAATACGCCTATTATAAATTCCATTATGTTATTTCCTTATTCAGTTTATTGAGCAGTTTTTTTGCCTCAATTATTGGCAAGTCAATATACACCCTTGCTATATTTGGGCGTTTGTTTAAAAACCCATTGATTCTAAAGTATTCTATTTTAAACGGTTTTATGCTATTTCCCCAATGTTGGCTATCAGGTGTTGGATCTGCGTTTTCTAGTTTTGCGATTTTACCCAGCAATCCATCAGCAACTTTTTTAGCGTCATCATCTAATAGTGTGAATTTCCCACATTTACTTTTCATAATTCATCCCTTTTGTTAATTAATCGTTCATTACTTTAACTCTGTTAATAAATCATAGTCTGTATAGTCGTCAGAAATAGGCAGTCTAAATAACCCCGGTTTAACTCGTGCAATTGAACCGTTTTTAACCATTCTACTTAGTGTTTTTGCAACGTAATTAGAGCGATTGCAATAAATGCCATATCCAATTAAATTAACTGCTTCTTGTGTTGATATTGTTTCATTTTCTTTTAAGTGATTTAGTATTATCGTTTGCTTTTCGCTATTCATTATTAATTCCTTTTGTTAATTAATCGTTCATTAGCTTTCATATGCCCCCATACTGAAAACGCACCGAATATATAGCCCAGTATGAATATTAATATTGTTATTTCTAAAGTTGTATTTTCCATGAATAAAGCAGCACCTGTAGCAAATTTTGCCGATATTATAAAATCTATCATTATTTGATCTCCTTTATTTCATCACCGCAATAGGGGCAGTAAATCATGCCGTTGTCGGATGGTGCGCCTTCTATTAAAACAAACTCATTATCGCAATCAGTCCACCAATAAGCGGAACCATCCTCATCTTTCCATTTGCAAGTAGGTGTTGGATCTGTGTTTTCTAATGTTGTAATTTCCATTATGTTATTTCCCTTAAATTATGTTGAGTTCAGCGCGCCTGTCTGCCCTCTCGGTTTGATAAAGTTGAATAGCCGCCCTTGATATCTCTAATTCATATCTAGCCGCCTCACTTATTTCTGTAGCTTCCTTAAGACCATTCAACACCTCGATGTAACTTTTATCAGCCCTTGCAGCATCTTCACACTTACAATTAGCCCAACTAGGATTATTTTCTGAGTATTCGGTTTTTAGAATGGCAAGTTTGCTTTTACGGAAATGCTTTAAGTAATCCATGTCAGCCTTTGCTTTTGCGTAAACTTTAGACAGTGCGCGTAATTGCGCTAGTCTTTCTCTAGTTTCCATTAAGCACCTTCACTAATTTATTAAATTCAGATTTTTTTGATTTGGGTATCCACACTTCAACTCTGATTAAACCCGCCTTTTTTTGACGGGCTTTAAATTGGGATTGCCGGACTTGGTTAGATTTGGGTTTCATGTTATTCATCTATATCGTCCCAAAGGAAGTGAGATTCTTCAAATTCGATAACCTCACTATGCCCTGATTCTGTTTCACACCGTGATAGTTCACAATGCAGCAAGAAGTCCACGTCCTGAGTAACGCGAGCTATTACAGTGTCATAACAACCTTGTTCATCAAGATCACAATCATGCTTCATACGCTCTATTAACTGCTCCATCACGTACAGTTTGCCGGCATCGCTTAAACCTCTTATATATTCACTAATCATATTAATCTCCTTGTTTGTATAACCATTATTATACACGTTACCGGTAACAATGCAACACTATTCTATTGATTTAGATCAATGTTTTCATTCAGACCCCTGAATTAACTCATCTCTATCTATTAATTCAATCATTAGAACATTGCCTTTTGTTTAGTTTCTTCGTTAACCCTTTCCTGTGCTGCTTCAAAATAATCTTTGTCTAATTCTATTCCTACAAAATCACATCCGAAGTAATGAGCTGCTATTGCTGAGCTTCCCGATCCTAAATGTGTATCGAGTATTCTGTCTGTGGGTTTTGCGTAGTTTGTTAGAAGCCAGTTGTATAGTGCTACTGGTTTTTGTGTTGGGTGGATGCGAACCTCTTTATTTTTCATGTTGCCTTGAAGCATTCCTGACCACTGGAAAGTGAATTTTCTAACTGCTTTCTTAAAACTTGTGTAGGCTAATTCGCAATCAGCAAAATCACTGTTACCCGTTTGCTTGTCCCAAACTATCCAGCAAGGCGAACCTAACTGTAGGTTTTGCATAAAATGGTTTGCGCCCCAAATAATTTGATTTACACTCACTCTTTGCAATTCTTTAAAGTATTTTTTTGTTGGAGGCTTATTATCCCAATTTTTATTTTTGTATATAACGCTTTCAAATCTATTTCTAGCCTCGCTTTTCCCGCCACTCTCACCAATCCCATAAGGAACGTCTACGCAAGCCAAATCAAAAGCATTGTCTTCACAGCTTTTCAAATAATCCATGCAATCCATATTCAAAAGTTCAATCATTCCACACCATCCAATTTAATATTCTGTTAATTGACGACTGACTCATATTAAACATTTCTGCAAGTTCAACTTGTGTGTATGCGTTGATTTTATTATCGTATAGCTTGCGGATGTAATCAGCCCTGTTTTTATTCATTGTGTTGTATGATTTCATTGTATTAACCTTAATGGCTTGCTGTATAGAATACAGTTCCAAATATCCTTATATTGAGTGTCCTCGCTATAAGCCGGTGGTTTATTAGTAAAAGCCCGTTCTTTAACTGAGTATCCGAATTTCTGCCGCATTAGCTGTGAGAGCCAGGTTGATGAGAAACCTTCTTCTTTCCCCATTTTGGCTAGTGCCTCACCTGCTAAGTTGCGATCAATGTATATTCTTATTTCTTCATTTGTAAACTTTCTTGATGTCATTGTTAGTTACTCCTCGGTGCGTCATTCCATGCTTCAATTGCATATTTCTTGCATTTTTCTGAGTCCACATCGTTATACATTGTGCGAAACTCAACTTGCCATTCAGCGCAGCATTCACCGTATACCGACGCCCATTTGCCGCCTTGCCCTGAGTCAACAATTATTAATTGACTAGGTGTGCTGCCACATGGACATGGTTTTAGTTTTTCACTCATTGTTAGTTACTCCTTTCTTCCAGTGATATTTTTAATCGTTCAAAGTCTTTGATTGTTGCTTTGGATTTTTCAATTGACGCAATGTCATCCTTTGAAGGTTCATGAACCCAATCATACCCACGAAGAAATTCTGTTTCAGAGAGTAACGCACCATATACAGCATTTAGCATTACTTGGTTTTTTGTTCCTGTTTCATATCTAGCTGCCATCATTACTTACTCCCTTTGATTATATTAGATGCTTTGTTTTTGTAGCCTTTACCAGTGTGGACTCTTGGATTTTTGAATATTTTCCCAAGTTCTTCATTGGATACATTTTTGCGATACATTTGCGTTTTACCTTGTTTTGGATGATTTAAACAAGTTGCAACAGTCATTTTAGTTGTGTAAATATTAATTCTAGCGCCTTCTTTTGTGAAGCTAATCATTCCGATATTGTCTTGAATACAAAGAAGCTTCCAATTGTTTGATGTAGCCAGATGTAGCAATTGCTTATTATCCATTATTTACTCCTTTCGTGCTGATAAGCTGGGCTTTGTTTAAATAAATATTTATTATACTCGCCCTCATTTTTGAATCCTTTTTCTTTCCATTCCTGGACCCGTTCAGCTTCTTGCTGCTTGTCTGTTTTGATGATAGGGCTAACAATATGTGGTTTAAATTCAATTTCATCATTCCACCCTTCACCATTAAGCCAAGTTAAAGGGTTTTTCCTAAACTGTCTTTCTGGTGTTGAATTTACATAAGAGGTTAATACAGAAAAGATTTTATCTTTTTCAGACTCTTTTAACCTGTTCCATTTTAGCTTACATTTTTTAGCATCTGTTTTTTTACCGTAAGCATTCCAAAACTCAGCGAAGCGGCTATCTTTAATTGGTTTATGGTTCTTGGTTAATGGTTTATGGTTGGTATTACGTTCGTATTTCGTTTGTAATACGTCCGTATGCGGTTTATTAGGCTTTTTAGCCCATCTAGCTTCAACTGCTTTCCTGGCCTTTTTTGATTTATCTTTGAATTTTGCTATTTCTTGCTCAGCTTTTTTTTGTGCGTAGCCGTACTCAGTCTCGTGGAAAAACTCATTAAGCACGTCTGCAATACGTTCGCATTCGTCTCGCATTCTAATGTATTTTGATATTTGTTTAACACTTAATGGTAATGGCGATTCGTGAAGATAAACCCAGTCAAGCATCCTGCGATAAGCTATGTCTTCAAGCGGATCAAGGTGTGAAGTGTGGCTGGTATAATCGCCTATGTTGAATTGGTAGTAGTGCA
>JAAETN010000011.1 GCA_024228355.1 Maribacter sp.
AGATGTTTTTTATCTGGGCACGAGGCGCGTTTATTTTGTTGGTTGTTTTATACATCTTTATTTAATTAACCAGGAATATTTAAATGAAACTTTTACTCAACACACACAAAAAAATAAAATCGGCAATACTTACTGCCTCAGTAGTAGTATCAAATGCACTTTTTGCGGCACTGCCTACCACATCAAATCCATCAACGAATCCAGCAGCTGGAGACTATATAGGTTTACTGAAGGGTTACGCTTTCGACATTTTCATTGTTGTCGGTCTTGTACTTGGCACCCTTGCATTTATCGTTGTCAGCAAGAACATGATCGCCACCTACAGCGAAATTGGACAAGGTAAAAAGACCTTTGGAGATTTGGGAATGCACGGTGGTATCGGTGTTCTTCTCTTGGTTTTTGTAATTTATCTCCTCACTGAAGCTGCTGTGGTAATTGTTTAATGTCGATTGGAATGAAAGGCAGAGAGATCGATTTTATCCCTGACAGGCTCATTGAAGAGCCTGTTGTATTCAGAGGTATGACTGATACAGAAGTTGTTACTCTGATGGGACTTTCTTTAGCTTTTTGGGTGCCTGTTACAGTTTTAATGTTAATGCCATTTGATATGGCTTTATTTGGAACAGGTATTGGCTTTGGATTGTCACTCTTATCGCTATTAGTCATTGGCTCAAAGCTACAAGATCTAAAGCGACGTATGCCTGACGGCATTCACATTGTCTATATCAAAAAAACATTGCAGCAAAAAACACCATTCAGTTTTGGGTATATCAACCAGAGTGGCTTGTGGGACATTCGGCGGGATTGGGTAGTTAAAAGAATTATTTTCGATACCGATGAATAACAGAAAAGGTTGTTAAAGTATGAGCAGAATAAAAAAAGCATTAGACGCAAACAGTTCACACATCATGACACTGCGAATAATTATCATGTTGTTAATTATTATTTTGCTCTACTCAATTTCCGGTTGGAAGGCAGCGCCCCAGCATATAAAGATTGATATTCCGCCAGACCTGCGTACAGGCTCGACAAGAGGGATAAAAGAACGACATCCGTTCAATATTTATTCATTTGGACTGTACATTTTCCAGCAGCTCAATAACTGGCCGGTTATGGGGCTTGATGATTACAGAAAACAAATTGGCGCCTTGAGCTGTTACTTCACACCACGTTTTAAAGGTGAGTTGGAACGAGACTATACAAGACGACAAAAGAATCATGAGCTTAACCGTACTCGGGCAATGCAAGAGGTTCCTGACAAACCTTATGAGCCTAATCGCATTTACAAGGAGTCA
>JAAETN010000012.1 GCA_024228355.1 Maribacter sp.
AGGCCATTTTGCCTTTCCATTAGCTTTAATGCCGTACATGCAGTGGATGATAATAAAACCCCGGGGAATGAAGGACATTATCCGTATCCAAAGGCAGTTGCAGATCTGTATGAAAACATTGTAATGCCAAAACCAGAATTATCAGATTCAGGTATATATGAAAATCATCCGGAGTTTTTAAAGAAATCGCTTAACAGGGAACGATATTTTTGGCGTTGGGATACAGAAGAAAAATATCAAGAGAATATGAGAGCATATTTTCGAATGATCAGTGGATATGACAACGTAATGAAAAGAGTAATAACAGCGCTTAAAAAAAACGGCCTTGATAAGAATACCGTAATTATTTTTTCGGCTGATAATGGTTATTATATGGGCAATAGAGGTTTCGCGGGTAAATGGTCTCATTATGAAGAATCTCTTCGGGTTCCTATGATCGTTTATGATCCACGAGTACCCAATAAAGCTGCCGAGGAAATTTCAGATGAAATGGCGCTAAATATTGATATTCCAGCAACTATCCTTGACCTTGCTGGAATTTTACAACCTAAACTTTACCAAGGGAAAAGTCTTTTGCCCATTTTGAATAATGAAAAAATTGAAACTTGGCGCACAAATTTTCTATGTGAACATAGAATGGAACATGATAAAATTCCCAAATATGTCGGAATTCGAGGGCAAAGATATGTCTACGCCAACTATTATGAACAAAACCCCCCGTATGAGTATTTACACGACCTGCAAAAAGACCCAAAGCAATTGAAAAATCTTTTGAATAATATTGCTTACAAAGATGTTCTTCAAAACATGAA
Organism: Maribacter sp.; assembly: GCA_024228355.1. Classification (GTDB taxonomy): domain Bacteria; phylum Bacteroidota; class Bacteroidia; order Flavobacteriales; family Flavobacteriaceae; genus Maribacter_A. The sequence continues at coordinate 813 of JAAETN010000012.1, forward strand.
AGACAAGTGTGATAGTTTAGAAAAAAAAGTGAAAAATTAAAGAACACTTGGCAAAAGTTGAATATGGTTTATAACTATTTCAAATTGTTAGCCAACAAATTAAAATGAAAAACCTAAATAAAGACATAGAGAGACATTATCTCAAAGAGGGTCTTTTTGAGGCTATCTTGAATCGTTTAAATAACCAAAATATTGACCTTGGCGCTGTCAAGCGGAGCGATATTGCAGGAGTGGATGAATTTCATGTTAGGGGAGCTTCTGTCTCGAGAGAACTTGCTGAGTTGATTCACATAAACGGGCTCAAGGTACTAGATGTTGGTTGTGGACTTGGTGGCCCTTGTCGCATGCTTGTTGATGAATTTAATTGCAATGTAACGGGTATAGATCTTTCAGCTGAATTCATAAAAACAGCAAGAGCCTTATCTAAGCTGGTAAGACTTGATCAGAGAACAGATTTTGTAGTAGGAGATGCCTCAAACCTCCCTTTTGAGGATAGTTCATTTGACGTGGTTTGGACACAACACGTTCAAATGAATATTCCAGATAAGAAAAGATTCTACTCTGAGATAAAAAGAGTTTTAAAACCAGAAGGGCTCTTCTTGTACTATGACATATTCATCAGCAAGGATATCACAATTGAGTATCCCATGCCATGGGCTTCCTCATCTGATCATAGTTTCCTCTTCAATAGCAATGAAATGGGCCTTATTTTGAATGAACTAGGATGTAAGTGTTTGAGAGCCACTAATCAAACCGAAGCCGGGATAGAATATTTTGATGTTCTGATTGCTAGATTAAAGGATTTTGGCCCACCCAATATGGGATTAAATGTTCTTATGGGCGAAAGTACCAAGCCTAAACTATTAAACCTACTGGAGCACTTGAAAAATGGAGCATTAATTCTTGAAAGCGGCGTTTATAAAAAAGAATCAAGCTAATGATGCCATAATTCAAGCCTACTCTCAAGTTGAAAGAATAATTCCTACATTAGTAGTTACTAACAAAATACACTGATGCTTTCTCCCTGGCAAACGGTTTACAGGCCAAATGCAAAGGCCAACGCTTTTATTGAACAGCAGCCCGCCTAACAAGTCCGAAATCAAAGCTTTAAAATTGATGGCAACTAAAAAAACGCAAAATGAGAAACCAAAAAATAAATGTACTTATTACAATTCTCTTTTTAATTTCCAACAATGCCTTTTCTCAAAAACAGGTGAGTCTATCCGATAAATTCCAAAATAAGAAAATAAAGGTCGTGAATCGGGTACTATCGTTGTACGGTGACCAGTTGGATGCTGTGGAAATGAATGCCAGGAAAAGTGATGGTATTGGAATATTGGAAGATGTGGAATTTGATAAAGGTACCATTGAAGTTGAGCTTTTAGGTGAGAACAATCCTGGTAAAAGTTTTATTGGAATTGCCTTCAATATTCAAAATGACGAAACTTATGAAGCTATATACTTTCGTCCATTCAACTTTGTTGCTAAAGAACAAATAAGAAAAGACCATATGGTTCAATATATATTTCATCCTGAGTTTACATGGAGAAAGTTGAGAGGTGAAAGAACCGGGGAATTTGAGAACGAAATCGCAACTCCCCCAAATCCTGATGATTGGTTCAAAATAATTATAAACATAAATGAAGAAAAGGTAGCGGTATATGTTAATGATTTATCGGAACCTGTTTTGATTGTCGATAGATTAACTTCATCTAAATCCAACAAAATAGGAATTTGGACAGGTTTCGGCTCCTCGGGGCGGTTCAAAAATTTGATTTTAAGCAAGGACTAAACTACCGCAAAGAAAAAATGAATGTATTAATACTCATTTTTTTAGATCCTTGGTAATTCTATAACTAATCGACCATACTCATATCCATATTGTTCCTGAACTAACCACTCCTATTCGACTTCAAGAATACGGTGTAGGTATTTTCAGTGCAACTTTGACCAAATCGGCCTTAAAAAAGGCCTTAAAGAAGCATTTCATTACGGTTAATGGTGTTATTGCTACATCGGCTACTTATATAAGGGGTGGTGAGACCATTGAGTTATCAATTCCGGTGGAAATAAGCCCGAAGAAAAAATTGATCTTACCCTTGGCTGTGTTATTTGAAGATGAGCATTTGGCAGCAATCCATAAACCTGCTGGAATTTTGGTGAGTGGAAACAGTTTTAAAACCATTGCCAAAGCGCTACCACAAAACCTAAAACAAAGTACACTTGCCAATGTTACAACCCCACAACCCGTTCACCGGTTAGATTATGCAACCACAGGTATACTATTGGTCGGAAAAACAAGCAGTAGCATTTGTACCTTGAATAAAATGTTCGAGGACAAAAAGGTAAAGAAAACCTACTATGCCATTACTATTGGTGAAATGGAGGACCTAGGGAAAATCACCCTGAAAATTGATGGCAAGGAATCACAATCGGATTACTCGGTATGCGAATCCGTTCCTTCAAAAAGATTCCTTAAACTTAATTTAGTGAAATTGAAACCTCATACAGGGAGAAGGCATCAATTACGCAAACATTTGTCACATATTGGAAATCCTATATTAGGAGATAAGGATTATGGCATTGATGCCTTGATCTTAAAGGGTAAAGGATTGTATTTACATGCACATTCATTAAAATTCACACATCCATTTACAAATAAAGAAGTCTATCTAAAAGATGAAATTCCTCTAAGGTTTAAAAAAATATTTCCCCGGATAAAATAGTATTATTCAATATCCTCAAATGGCCATAACCCATAGCTTTTGGATTCTAAATTTAAATCCGAAACAAAGTCTTATTTTTAGTCCGGATCTTTATGAATAGATTTTAGAGCCTTACTCCCTATATTATATGAAACAACAAAAAGCGCCCTGGCAATACCTATTAACCATTATTTTAGCTGGGGAATCTGCTTTTATACTTCCATTTGTACTTGCACGGATCTTTAGACCTACCGTACTTGATGTATTTGGGTTGGATAATGTACAATTGGGGCTGTGTTTCTCGGTTTATGGAATAGTGGCCTTACTCTCGTATCTCTTTGGAGGACCGTTGGCTGATAAGTATCCCCCCAGAAAGTTGATTGCTGTGGCCCTTTGGATGACCGCCCTAGGTGGATTGGTATATGCTACTTTTCCAAGTTATTCTGTATTAAGAATATTGTACGGCTATTGGGGTTTTACGACCATATTTTTGTTCTGGGCACCAATGATAAAAGCTACGCGAGTTTGGGGTGGTGCCAATTCCCAAGGTAGGGCATTTGGATTTTTGGATGGCGGGCGTGGTTTAGTAGGGGCGCTATTCGGAGCTATGGGTGTATTCATCTTTTCACTATTTATTGCTTCCGAAATTTCGGAAGCATCGATCATTGAAAGAAGGGTGGCTTTCCAATATGTGATTCTGGTATCTACGACTATTGTTATACTGGTCGGATTGTTGGTCTGGTTCTTTATGAAAATGGATCATAAGGCCGAACAGGAGATTATCCTAGAGAAAATTACCATTACACAGGTAAAAGAAGTGTTACGTCTACCCTCTGTCGGCTTGCTTATGATCATCATCTTATGTGCCTACGTAGGTTACAAAATCACCGATGTGTTCTCGCTATATGCCCAGGACGTCATGCAATATGACCAAGTTCAGTCAGCTTCAGTTGGTACTTTTTTGTTATTTATACGTCCTGTTGTCGGGGTGATCATAGGCATAGTAGCAGATCGTTCACAAACCACTTTCTGGTTGCTGCTTGGTTTTATAATTTCTTTCTTTGGCGCACTCTTGTTCGCAACAGGTCTGGTTTCTGAATCATCAACCGCTATGTTTTTTATATCGATTTTAATTGTGGCAATAGGGGTATATGCGATACGCACGCTTTACTTTGCTGTTATGGAGAGCGGTAAAATACCCTTGCTACTTACTGGTACCGCTGTTGGCCTCATTTCACTCATTGGCTTTACCCCAGATATCTTTGCAGGACCTGCCATGGGCTATCTTTTGGATAATTCACCGGGAGTAGAAGGACATAAACATGTTTTTTGGATGCTGGCTGTGTTTTCTTTAATAGGTAGTATGGCTGCCTGGATATATTATCGATTGTATAGAAGGGTATAAAAAAATGAGCGAATATGAAAGGTGAATATTATATGACCAAGGAATCAGTCGAGGAATATATTAAACTGGCAAAAGAGGTTAATAGCCTACAGCTGATAGAGAAACTTAAAACCTATTTGACTCCTAATTCGGTTTTATTGGAAATAGGTTCAGGCCCTGGTACAGATTGGAAAGTTTTAAATACGATTTACGAAGCGATTGGCTCTGATAATTCAGCTGAGTTTCTAAAGCACTTAACAAATGAAAATCCTACAGGTGAATTTCTCAATTTGGATGTGATTACCTTAAGTACTGACAAAAAATTCGATGGTATGTATTCCAATAAAGTAATGCATCACTTAAAAAATAGCGAATTGGCGAAATCAATTCATAGACAGCACAATGTTCTAAAAGCGAACGGTATTATTTGTCACTCTTTTTGGAAAGGGGAAGGTTCTGAAATATTCAAAGGACTGTTTGTCAATTATCATACTAAAACGAGCCTTAAGGAAAATTTCCAAGAATATTTCGAGATTCTCTTATTGGAAGAATACAAAGAGTTTGAGGAATATGATTCCATTTTACTTATTGGAAAGAAAAAATAAGCTTCTTGGATTTGCTGAATTATGTTATTTATAAAAACTAATTATAGTTTCAATAGAAATAACAAGTTTGACTGTATTTGAAGTAATCTGGCGAACGTCATTATTTCAGTATAAAACTGGCTTCAACAGGGTAATGATCCGACAAATAATAAGCTTCTGGGCCATTATATATTTTGGCACCAATACATTGACCTACCAGATTATAATTCGTTAAGATGTAATCTATACGTGTTCCTTTATCAATCAGTTTCTTTTTGTCGGTTTCATTTTTGCGAAAAACCTGAGTAGGAAAGCTTATACGGTCATTACCGGCTTTTACAAATTTTGAACCTATATCAAAAAGACCAGCCCCATAAAATTTTGACATTACCGAATAGTTAAAATTACCTTCCCTTAGATTTTCTGCATGGTCATTCTTTTCATCACTCTTCCTACTGTCTTCTAAAAGCTCGGCCCTGGAGTTGTACCATTCAGTATCTATAGGAGAAAGTGCGTTAAAATCACCACAAACAATAACTTTATTACCCGCTTTTATTTCGCGGTCAATTCTACCAATTAAAATTTCGGCTTCTTCGTTTCTTTTTCCCCATTTAAAAGGTGACAAATGAACAACAAATAGCTCAATACCATTTGTTGAGCAGTGCAATGCACCATGATGCATGCCATCAATTATCTTTTCTTTTAAAGTGATAGGGTACTTTGATGTTAGGCCTACCGAGTACCCTGTTGTCTTTAAAAGTACCGAATAATCATGACCCCAGGCTTTGGCTTCACGGGTGAGTCTTTCATCAGAGTAACCACAAAGTTCCTGAAGTGCCACTACATCTGGTTTTTGTGAATCCATCCATGACAAAAGCTTCCCTTGGCGAACTGTATCTTTTCCCCATTCAAAACCATTCCATATATTATAACTAATCAATTTAAAATTTTCCTGGCATATTCCATTTACAAGGCCAAAAAGAAGCAAAAAGAGCATCATTGATTTTGTTTTCATATATCTTGTATTCATATTATTTTATTTCGAATACGGTTAAAACCGCTGCATGGTCTGATGGAAACATTAATGGATGGTAATCTATTACCTTGGATTCAATCGGTACCAAATCACCTTTATAATAAATATAATCGATTCGATCCCTCAATCCATATTTGTTAGACGAAGTTGCCGCCCTAGGTGTCCAGGTAAGTCCAGGGTCCAATAGTGGGTTGATGTTCAACTCCCTAAAGCTATCTTTAAATCCTGCCTTTGTCATTGCTAAACTAACGGGCCATTCAACTGTATATCCATTATGAATGCTCTTGGTAGACTCAACCCAATCTAAATGGGACCCACAGTTAAAATCACCTAACATTATGATTGGGTTATTATCCGACTTTTCAATTAGAGGTTTAATCTCTTTCAAAATACTCAATACCTCCGAGTGGCGTGTCTCTTTTTCAGCCTCTATCAAATCATCGGCCGAAATCGTCCCTTCAATTACATCTTTGCTATAATCGGGCAAATAATGCAACCAAGTGTTCAAAAAAGTTAATTGTCGCCCATTTCCAATATCTATTGTCGCCCCACCAAAATTAAAAGGACGGAAAGCTTTAATTGTTTCTTTAATCGGAAACCGACTCATAATACTCAAATTAGAGCTTATTAGATAAAAATGGTAACCCAATGCATCAGCAATAATTTCTCCCGAACCATATGTTTCAATCAGAGCGACAACGTCTGGTTGGGCGTCCTTGATAGTTTGTACCACACGTTCTACTCCCACATGTTTACCATATCTTCTACCTCCGTGCCAAATATTCCATACCATTGTTCTAAGGGGTGAGCGCAATGAATCATCTTTTTCCAAAGTTTTGAAACGCCCAAAATCTTTTGCAATGCTCTCGCTGTCCTGATATGAGTTTTTAATACTTACTTCGTCCAAATATCCATTAAAAGCCGTCCATTGACCTGAAGATCCGTATTCCCAGTACTCATCAGATCCTCCAAGAACGGTTCGATTTTTACTGTCTAAACTACCTAAACTTGGTGTGTTGTAAATAGCCACGTTTTTCCCATCCTTAAAGAACCATATTTCTTCTTTTTTTCTATCAATGCTAAAGGCAAGTTGATGCCATTCGCCATCATTGATAGCTTGTCTGGGCCATGTTGGTAAGTATGTATATTGACTTTTTCCATCAGAGATCCATACTCCCCACCCTCCATTTTCTTGTGTGAGTAATTTCCAACCAGGACCCTTGGGGTCTACATCTTTAGTGTTCCCAATAATTGGTGTGCCCTGAGCAGCACCTTTAATAGTTTTGACCCATACCTGAACCGAAAAATCGAACTTCTCGTAATCCGGTGTCTCAAGACTATCGATAACCAATGGTTTTCGTAGAACCGCGTTTTCAGAAAGGTCCAATGCCCTACCTGAAATTCCTTCAGTCCATTGGGATTGTTGTAACTGCATTACGTATACCGCATCTTCCTTAGCCATCTTAGGATAATACCCATCAATGTCTTCTTCGAAACCAGTATAAAAATCGGTCTGACCATAAATACTATTAACATTTACAATTATTGCCATAAATACAAGTATGCCTCTATACATATCCAATTCTGTTGTTTTAATTCTTCATTAATGTGTTTTGCCCTACTATCTTCTGAACATTATTGAATCTTTCATTAACATCAATCACCTAGTATTAACTTATTCAATATGATCAATACTAAATAAATTATATACGTAAATTGTTTCATCAAGTTAGCAATATTGACTTTCTTGGCAATACCTATGGGTAATAATTTATTTGTAGGGAAATCCAAAATGGATATGACCGAAAATCATAACTTCTATCTTAATAATGTGGAACCTAACAAAGGCTGCTTGCTATCCCTACGTGATATTATTCTAAAACAGGATGAAAACATCACAGAAACTACGAAATACGGAATGCCATGTTTCTGTTATAGGAAAAAAATGTTTTGTTACTTATGGGTAGATAAGAAAACTGGAGAACCCTATATTCTGTTTGTTGAAGGACAGTACCTTAAACATTCTGGACTTGAAATTGGTAATCGTTCCAGGATGAAAATATTCAGAATCATTCCGAACAAGGATATACCGATAAGCACTCTTGAAATGTTGTTAAATAAGGCCTTGGATTTATACAGAAATAAAATCATTATCATTTGAAAAGAGTATAAAATAAACGGCTTTTTTAGTAATAGTCAAGTATGCCTTTTTAATACCATAAATTAAATTGAAAAATCTTGAATAATGTTATTATTTTTGATAAACCAGATTTATAATCACTCATGAAAAATACAGGCAGAATAATTCTAGGAATCAGTTGTTTATTTTTTCTATTAGCTAGTTGTGGTCCAAAAACAAATCCCAATGCTGATAAAGAAGAATGGATTTCAATGTTCAACGGGAATGATTTGGAAGGTTGGACACCAAAGGTCAAAGGGTATGCGTTTGGGGAAAATTACAAAAACACATTTAAAGTAACAGATGGTAATCTTAGGGTCTCCTACCAAGAATATGATTCCTTTGACAGTAAATTTGGACACCTATTTTATAAAACCAAGTTTTCCCACTATCGGTTAAAAGCCCAATACAGAATGGTTGGCGAACAGGTAAATGGTGGACCAGGATGGGCGTTTGCCAATAATGGTTTCATGTTACATTGTCAAGACCCCAAGACCATGTCATTGAACCAGGATTTCCCTATGTCCATGGAATTTCAATTGTTGGCTGGTAGCGGAGAAGGTGAACGTCCCACAGGAAATCTTTGTACCCCAGGATGTCATGTTCATATTGATGGTAAATTGGTCGAGACGCATTGTATTCCAGACACCAAAGGAGCTACCTACCTCAGGGAAAAATGGGTGAATGTAGAAGCAGTTGTTTTGGGTGATTCAATCGTACACCAAATTGTTGAAGGCGATACAGTAATGACCTTTACCAAGCCCATAATCGGCGGTCATCTGAATGGATTGAACAAAGAGCTTTTCAAAGACGGTACACCCATGACCGAAGGATACATTTCTATTCAAGGAGAAAGCCATGATACAGAATTCAAAAATATTGAGATTTTAGACCTTTGTGGTTGTAAGGACGAAAAAGCTAAAAACTATAAGAGCTACTATACCAAACATGATCCAGAAGATTGTGAATATGAATAATTTTTAAGATTTTGTGCTAATAAAAGCAACCGGTTCACCTTTTTCATACTCCGTTTCACGAGGTCCCAAACAAATGAATCCGTCAGAATGGGCCAAACTCGTTAAATCCCCTGAGCCATTTTCACGTACCAAGGTCGCCCAAATGGCTCCCTTTCTGTTTTGTGTTTTCACTTGAACAAAACGTGTAATAGGTAGTTTAACTTCAATGGATTCTTCCAAAAGCACTACTTCTTTCTTTTGCATAAGACCTAATGACTTTCGTAACCACGGCAGAAAATAAATATGATAACTGGCAAAAGTTGAAACCGGGTTTCCAGGAAAGGAAAACACCACAGTTTTTTGAGTTTCCTGAATCCCAAACCAAAAAGGCTTCCCGGGACGTTGTGCAACTCTATGAAAGACCTTTTTCACTTCAAGGGATTCCATCATCTCTGGTATAAAATCAAATTTTCCCTTTGATACCCCCCCACTCAATAAAACTACATCGAATGTTTTCAAAATATGAGTAAGCTCTTTACCGATGGATTCTTTGTTGTCCTTTAGATGTATTCGTTCAGCTTCAATAAGCTGCATTTGCAAAGCAGCAAACAATGATGCTGTATTTGATTTTCGTATTTGATATGGCAGAGGGGTCTCGGACACCTCAACCAATTCATTCCCCGTGGAGATAACACAAACTTTTGGTAATTTTTTGACCAGCACTTCCGACTTTCCAACAGAGGCCAAAACACCAATTTCAGCAGCTCCTATACGAACATTTTTATCCAGGAGAACAGTGCCCGAAATCACATCACTGCCTTTGTGATGAATATCCTGTCCTTTTACAATTTCCTTAGTCAAGGCTGCATAACCATCATTAATATCCAAGTATTCATACATTATGACCGTATCGGCATTTTCAGGAACAACGGCACCTGTCATTATCTCCATACAGTTGCTGGAATCACCCAATTTTTGTTGTGGCATTCCTGCACTTATCACCGCTTCGATCTTAAAATTCTTAAGCCCCTTTTCAATTGCGGCATAATTGATTGCAATCCCATCTTTGGTCGCTCGATCAAAAGGAGGGAAATCCCTGTCAGCTAAAATTGCCTCTGCAAGAACTCTTCCATTACTTGTTGGTAAATCGACCTTTTCAATCCCGATATCCAGCGAATGTTCCAATACTAAGTTATATGCCTCGTCAAAATTTATCATTCAATTTATACTTATGATCATCCTATATCCTACCAAATATAAACATTAGTGACACATCATCTTTAATGACCATTAATGCATTCTTTCTTTATCGCAAAAAATTAAAAATGACGTCTTATTTAAAATCATTGTAACCTTGAATTTAATTACTTTTAATACCCTAAAATATAAACAACATCATTACTTCATATACAATACATTATGGCCGAGAATTATTTTAAGACCTATCCGAACAAAGAAGGATTTTATAAAGAGTACGGCGGTGCATTTATTCCGCCCATGCTCGAAGATGAGATGAAAAAGATTACAGATGCATATTATGCGATTAGCAAATCGCATAGTTTTATTTCTGAGCTTCGCGGTATTCGCAAACATTATCAAGGTCGTCCTACGCCTGTTTATTATTGCAATCGACTATCTGAGAAATATGGCGGAAGAATCTATCTAAAGAGGGAGGACCTAAACCATACAGGTGCCCATAAATTAAACCATTGTATGGGTGAAGCGCTTTTGGCCAAACATTTGGGCAAAAAGAAATTAATTGCAGAGACAGGAGCCGGTCAACATGGTGTGGCATTGGCCACAGCCGCAGCTTATTTTGGATTGGAATGTGAAATTCATATGGGTGAAGTTGATATGGCCAAGGAGCACCCCAATGTGGTACGTATGCGCATACTAGGTGCAACCGTTGTGCCTGTTTCCCATGGGTTAAAAACATTAAAAGAAGCTGTTGACTCTGCCTTTGAAGCTTACATGAAAGACCCTATCACAGCTATTTATTGTATTGGTTCTGTAGTTGGGCCACATCCTTTCCCAATGATGGTGCGAGATTTTCAGCGCATTATAGGAATAGAGGCCAAAGAACAGTTTTTTGATATGACAGGCGAGTTACCGGATAATGTAGTTGCCTGTGTGGGTGGGGGCAGTAATGCCATAGGAATTTTTTCTGCATTTTTAAATGATGAGGAATGCAGTCTTTATGGTGTGGAACCGGGTGGCCGTTCTTTGGAATATGGTGAACATGCCGCCACTATGACTTTAGGCAAGCCCGGGGTCATTCACGGATTTAAGTGCTATACCCTTCAGGATGAAAATGGGGATCCCGGCGCGGTCTATTCCGTTGCAAGTGGATTGGACTACCCTGGTGTGGGTCCTGAGCACAGTATGCTAAAAGATATTAAGAAGGTGACCTATGATGTGGTCTCCGATAAAGAAACTATTGACGCTTTCTACGAACTTAGTCGTTTAGAGGGAATAATACCAGCGCTTGAGAGTGCCCATGCTGTTGCTTATGCCTTTAAATTGGCGAAAGAGAATCCGCGAAAATCAATTTTGGTGAATTTAAGTGGTAGAGGTGATAAAGATCTCGATTTTGTTGTAGATAAATATGGGCTGCCCAATGATTAACAAGCGGAAATAATTGCTTAAAACAAACCAAACCCGTTAACCAATAACACACGTACGCCAACAACAAAAACCAATATAGCGGTTATTCTTTTTATACCCTTAGCGGATAGTTTTTTCAGGCTTAACCGAACTCCCAATTGCCCACCGAGTAAAACGGTTAGGGCAAGGATCAAGGTTTCTATCCAGGGGAGTTCCAAGGTTTCTGCGAAAAACAATCCGCCCAATCCTGAAATGGAGTTAACCAATATGAAAAAGCTCGCCAATGCCGCTATTTTTACAGATCTATCCCAATTTATATGATTGAGTATGGGTGCCAGAAAGATGCCGCCACCAATACCAACAAGCCCTGAAAGAAATCCAATAAATGCACCGATTAAAAAACTTAAATACTTGGGATATGCCTTCGTTGGTTCGCTCAACTTGATACCGGCAGTCTGCCAAACTAAAAAAATGGAAGAGATAATCAGTGCACTGCCAAGAATAATAAAAAAGACTTCTTCCTTTAATCTAAATGATGCTCCCAAGAATGCCATTGGAATACTTGTGATAACAAAGGGCAAAAAGTCTTTTAGTCGGGCATGGCCATGCTTAAAATAAAGAAAGGTACTTCCTGAAACCACCACTAAATTACATACCAACGCAATAGATCGTATCGCGAAAAAGCTGACTAAGAATAGAGTCAACAATGCCAAATAGCTAGAACCACCACCAAACCCAACGGACGAATATAATGTGGCTACCACAAAAAATCCAAGACATAATAGAAATAAACTCTCAATGCTTATCAGCATATGATCTTAGCTTGTTTATACCCCCATTCACGTTGATAATGTTGGCTTTTGGTTTATATTCCTGAAGATATAATTGTGCCTTTAAACTTCTAACCCCTGATTGGCAAATCAGATATATGGGCTTATTAAAATTAATCTGTTGCTTCCAACTTTCTAGCTCCTTAAGAGGATTGCAAGTGGTATTTTTTAAATGGAATTGTTCATACTCCTGCAGCGTACGAACATCTATCGCTTGTATGTTTTCAATTTCAAGTAGCTGTTCAAAATCAGATGCATCGATTGAGTTTAAAGCTGAAGGACAATCAAATGCGTATGCTGTTTCAAGTGCTTCAATTTCTAAATTCGCAGGATTACATGAAAATTTTACTTTTTGTATGTTTTGATCTAATCCATTGTACAACAACAGCTTGCCTGACAGCACTTCCCCTATTCCCGTAAGCACCTTTACAACTTCCAAAGCCTGCAAGTTGCCCACTATTCCAGGGATAATACCAAGTACACCATGCTCATTGCAATTAGGTATTTCATTGGCTGACGGCATGTTGGGAAATAGACAGCGATATGTTGGCCCTCCTTGATAATTAAAAACACTTATTTGCCCTTCAAAACTATGCAATGCGCCATAGACGTAGGGTTTTTTCAAGATTACACATGCATCATTGATCAAGTATCTTGTTGGAAAATTATCGGTTGCATCTACCACGAGGTCATAAGCCCTTATAAAATCCAAAGCATTCTCACGGTCTAAAAATGTTTGGTATGGTATTAGTTTTGTATTGGAGTTCTGACTCGTCAACCTTTTAATGACAACAGCGACTTTTGATTTACCAACATCATTTTCACAATACAAAACCTGACGATGTAAATTAGACACCGATACTTCATCGGCATCAACAATACCCAAGGTACCGACGCCCATCGCATTTAAATACGTTAATACCGGAATCCCCAATCCACCAGCACCAATAACCAAAACTTTGGATTGGGCCAGCTTTTCCTGGGACTCAATTCCGAAATCCTTCAAGATGGTCTGTCTAGTGTAACGTTCCAAATTCATGCTTATACCAATTTCGTCAAAGCTTCTTTATACTCCTCCTCTGAATTCGCATTCATTAAAACCTGTGCATCTACAGGAAATAACAAATGTGCATTGTTCTTGATCAAGAACTTACGTGGGCAAGAACCATTTCCTTTTTCCAAATAGGTAACAGCCGCCTTAAGTGCCTGAGGTTCCCAAATGGCACATAGCGGTTCTGGCAAAGGGTTTTCTTTTTGGGCAAAAGCCGTAGCGTAATCGCTACTTTTTCGAGCCTCGATCAACTCTCGCAACGATTTTTCATCAATCAATGGTAGATCACAGGCTAATACCAACCAGGCGACATCCGGATATTTATTATGAGCGGATAAAATCCCATTAAAAGGACCTTTAAAAATATCTTCATCAAAAATGGTATTGAAAGTCGATGATATTTCAGTTGCCTGCTCATTTCGAATGCTCATGAAAGTTCTATCACAGATCTTTTCCAATAAATTATATAGATATTCACGTTGCGGAATGCCATGATAGGCAATAAGCCCTTTGTCGGTACCCATGCGCCTGCTCTTTCCCCCTGAAAGAACCAATCCATATATTTTATCGGTCGAGGTCATTCTTGTCAGCTGATTTTTGTTCCAACTTAATATTTGAAAGTTCCTTATCCATTTATCCACCGATTGAAGTCATCGATTTGGCAAAAATACCTTTGTATTCTTGCTGGGCTTCAAAACCTGTTTTGGACCTGTTCCCAACAGCCTTCAAAATCTGTTTTTTTACTTCTTCTTCCGAATTATCACTTCTTAGGATATCCCTAATATTCATGCAAGGTTGGGCATACAAGCAGGTAATGACATCTCCTGTGGCCGTAATGCGCAATCTGTTACAACTACCACAAAAGGTACGGCTGAAAGATGGTATGACTCCAAAAGTGCCCTTAAAACCAGGTATTTTATAATTGATGGATGTTGATGTTTCCTCTGAAGGAAGCTTTTCATAATTTGGATAAGCTTCTTTGATATACGCTAAAATGCGCTTGTAATCCCAAGCAATACTTTCAAATTTTCTTGAGCCTCCATTAAATGGCATTTCCTCTAAATACCGAACAGAAACGTCATAATGCTTGGTCAAATTCAACATAGGTAAAATATCCTCGGTATTCTGACCATCCAAGGCAATAAAATTGATGCGTACTTTAAAACCTTCTGTAATCAGGCGTAAAATATTATTATGTACGGTATCATACTGATCCTGCCTAGTAATTTTTTCGAAAGTATCACGATTTATGGCATCTAGGCTTACGTTGATATTAGTAATACCCAATGCTTTGAGTTCATCAATATGAGGACCGATCAAGGTAGCATTTGTCGTAACAGAAATTTCTTCTAAGCCTTCCATCTTGGATAGTTTGCGGAGCAATACCATCAGATCTTTACGAAAAAAAGGCTCACCTCCCGTAATCCTTATTTTATCAATTCCCTGGGAAACTATTATTTCACTGAGTTTGGATAGCTCACCAATCGTAAAAAGTTTTTCATTTTGGGAAAAATCAATACCCTCAGAGGGCATGCAATAGTTGCAGCGCAGATTACAGCGGTCAGTAACCGCCAAACGCAAATAATTAATTTTTCTATTGTGGTTGTCTATCAACATGTTTTTAAGGATGAGCGGATACCCATACGGATTTGTTCTTGAAAACTTCTTTTTTCCATATTGGAACGGTTTCCTTAAGCGTATCAATTAAAAACTTACATGCTTCAAAGCATTCGGCTCTATGAGCCGCAGAAACTCCTACCACTACCACTGCTTCCTTTACTTTTTTCAATCCAACGGCATGGCGAATCACGACCTTATTCAAGGGCCATTTATTAGATGCCTGATTTGCAATTTTCCCCATTTCTTTCAAAGCCATGGTTTTATAGGATTCAAATTCCAGGGATACAACAGTTTCATTATTTGTGAAATCCCTAACGGTACCAACAAACACACAAATTCCTCCACTTGCAGCATCCGATAATTCATCAAATACTACAGCAATATCTATCTTATCTACAATTTCAATAATTTGTTTCTGCATTAGCCTCCGCTTACTGGTGGAATTATAGCAATTTCATCATTGCTCTGCAAAGTTACATCATTAGAAGCATATTCCCCATTAACAGCAACCGCGATAGACGACAACTTGCTGAATTCTGGATAAGAATGATTCATTAAAAGAATTAATTCGCCCACTGAATTCGGTTTCTCCATATAGTCAGATAAATCCAAGACAGATTTGCCCACAATATCCTTTGCAATTCCAAAAAGAAATACTTCCATAGATCTTTGTCCAATCAGTTTTATGTTCATTTTGTAGGTAACTGGCTGGCTGTGAAAACGTTGCCTCTTCCCTATAATAGCAATGGTCAAGGCAACCAAGTTAATCAAAAAAATGCTAGGAGCTTTTTATACGGGTTTTTTTTTAACCTTTTTTTATGTTAATCATTTTGATTGAAAATATGCCGCCTCAATTTAAGCTATTGCCCTATTTTTGCAGTAATGAACGATTCTAAATATATCAGTAGTTTACAGAATTCATTAGTGAAGCGGATTGTTCTGCTTAAAGAAAAATCACGGGAAAGAAGCAACCAAGGTTTGTTTGTTCTAGAAGGAGAAAGAGAGCTGACGTTGGCAATGAATGCCAATTACGAAATTGAATCCTTGCTATTTTTCCCCGGGATTATTTCGGAGCAAGAGGTTCTTCAACTGCTACAAGAAATAAAATGCCAAACTGAATTGATTGAAGTTTCGAATTCAGTTTATCAAAAAATTGCCTATAGGGATACCACCGAAGGCGTTGTCGCATTAGTGAGGTCAAAATCACATGCCCTTGAAGACCTACATCCCAAAAGTGATAAAGCATTGATTCTTGTCGCCGAGGCACCTGAAAAACCAGGTAATATTGGTGCACTTCTACGTACAGCAGATGCCGCCAATTTAGATGCTGTTATGATTGCCAATCCCAAAGGAGACCTCTATAATCCTAATATAATTCGTTCTAGCGTCGGTTGTATTTTTACCAATAACATTGCTGTTGGCAGTACATCAGAAATTATCGAATTTCTAAAGGATAAGAATATAAATATCTACTGCGCCGCCCTTTCCGCTTCGGAAAAATATACCAAGGTTAACTTTACAAAATCATCTGCAATTGTGGTCGGTACAGAATCCCATGGACTGTCCAAGGAATGGCTGGATGCCTCGACGAAAAACATCATTATCCCTATGGAAGGTGAAATAGATTCAATGAATGTCTCAGTATCAGCTGCAATACTTATATTTGAGGCAAAACGCCAAAGGTCAATATAGTTACCAAGAACGGCCTTAACCAATGTATACCAAAATCATATAATGACCCATACCACCTTGTTTTATATAATCATCGGAATTTTGATAATTGAATTTGTGATTGAAACCACGCTGGATTACTTAAACTCTAAACGCTACAAAGACCCAGTGCCAAATGAGCTACAGGATGTTTTTGATGATGAGGAATACCAAAAATCCCAGAAGTACAAAAAGACAAATTACAAGTTTGGCCTTTTAACCTCCGGTTTTTCATTACTGCTTACCTTGGGATTTCTCTTTTTTGGAGGATTCGAATGGCTCGATAACATCGCGCGTAGTGTTTCAGACAATACGATTGTTATAGCTCTTGTGTTCTTTGCAATTATCATGATTGGTAGTGATCTTATAACAACTCCTTTTGGCTATTACAAGACTTTTGTCATCGAGGAAAAATTTGGTTTCAACAAATCTTCGAAAACTACTTTTTTCATAGATAAAATAAAAGGATATCTAATGTTGGCCATAATCGGTGGAGGTATTACCGCATTGATTATTTGGTTTTTTGAATGGGCAGGTACGAATTTTTGGATTTATGCTTGGGTTGTGGTAGGTGCATTCACATTGTTCATGAATCTTTTCTACAGTAAGTTGATAGTACCCTTGTTCAATAAACAAAAACCTTTGGAAGAAGGAAGTCTAAAAAGTAAAATAGAATCCTATGCCCATAAAGTAGGGTTTGAACTCAAAAATATATTCGTAATCGATGGTTCAAAAAGGTCAACAAAAGCCAATGCTTATTTTTCTGGTTTTGGCAAAGAAAAAAGAGTAACACTTTATGACACTTTGATCAATGATCTGGAAGAAGATGAAATCGTTGCCGTTTTGGCTCATGAAGTAGGGCACTACAAGCGCAATCATATTATATTCAACATTGTAACATCGATCATAATTACCGGATTCACATTGTTTCTTTTATCCTTGTTTATCAATAATCCTGAAGTTTCAAAAGCAATAGGCGTTTCCAAGCCCAGCTTTCATGCCGCCTTGATCGGTTTCGGAATACTTTACAGTCCCATATCTGAATTAACAGGCTTGGTCATGAATTATCTATCCAGAAAATTTGAATATCAAGCAGATGATTTTGCAAAAAATACTTTTGCGGCAAAGCCGTTGATAACATCACTTAAGAAGCTTTCAAAGAACAGCTTAAGCAACCTTACCCCCCATCCTGCTTACGTTTTCATGCATTATTCGCACCCCCCTTTAATAGCCCGTGTCAAGAATTTAAAGGCATAATTTTTGTTGTGTAATGATATGGATTGTGGTAATTTTATTAAAGTATGACCCAAGCAGCAATAGAAAAAGAAAATAAGGAAATTGCAAAGCAGTATAAAAAGCTACTTCAAATAAGCTATCAGACTTTATCAGATGATGACAAAACGCTTATTCGTCAAGCCTTTGAAATTGCTGTTGATGCCCATAAAGAACAAAGGAGGAAATCTGGTGAAGCCTTTGTTTTTCATCCTATTGCCGTTGCCAAGATCGTTGCCTCGGAAATAGGCTTAGATGCGGTCTCGATTGCCTCTGCCCTGTTGCATGATGTGGTTGAGGATACTGATTATACGCTCGATGACATTGAACGCATGTTCGGCGAGGCTGTTGCCCGAATTGTTGACGGACTCACGAAAATAGCACATCTTAAAAAGGACAAGAACATATCGCAACAGGCAGAGAACTTTCGCAAAATGTTGCTGACCCTTCATGATGATGTTCGGGTTATCATAATCAAGATTGCCGACCGTTACCACAATATGCTCACGCTTGATGCCATGCCTGAACATAAACAGGTGAAAATGGCATCCGAAACGCTTTATATTTATGCTCCCCTGGCACATCGTATTGGACTGTATAACATTAAAACCGAGCTTGAAGACCTTAGTTTAAAATATACAGAACCTGAGGTATATCAAGATATTGCCAGTAAGATCGAGGAGACTAAAGAAGAACAACAAGCTTATATAGATTCCTTTACAAAAGTGATTCATGATTCTTTGGAAAAGGAAGGTTTGAATTACAATATTAAAGGTAGAATGAAATCCATTTTCTCCATCAGGAAGAAAATGAATGTCCAAAATGTTTCTTTTGACCAGATATATGACAAATTTGCCATTAGAATCACGTACAAATCAGACAAGGACAATGAGAAATTCCTAGCTTGGAAAATATATTCCATCGTAACGGATCACTTTACCCCCAATCCGGTTCGTTTACGAGATTGGATATCTTCACCTAAATCTACGGGATATGAGGCTCTACACATTACAGTAATGGGGCCCAAAGGCAAATGGGTCGAAGTTCAAATTCGAAGTGAGCGAATGCATGAAATTGCTGAGAAAGGTTATGCTGCCCACTTTAAATACAAGCATGGGGCCCAAAAAGAACAAGGCATAGAGGTTTGGCTGAATAAATTACAAGAAGCTCTTGAAAATTCGAATACCAGTGCTGTAGATTTTGTTGAGGAGTTCAAGTTAAACCTTTACTCTAAGGAAATATTTGTATTTACACCACTGGGCGAACTAAAATCCTTACCCAAAGGGGCAACACCTCTTGATTTTGCCTTCAATATCCATACCGAAGTGGGCATGCATACACGAGGGGCCAAGGTAAATGGCAAGTTGGTTCCCTTGAACACTACTTTGAAAAGTGGTGACCAAGTAGAAATAATAACCTCAGAAAAGGCCATGCCCAACCAAAACTGGTTAGATTACGCTACTACAGCCAGAGCTAGGGCAAAGATCAAATCATCGCTACGCGAAGAAAAGAAATCAATAGCAAAAGACGGGAAGGAGATATTGCGTAGAAAACTTAAATCCCAGAAAATAAACCTCAACGAGGATACCATTAACAAAATGGTCATATTTTTTAAACTGAAGACCAGTCTAGATTTGTTTTATCGTGTAGGTATTGGCGCGATTGACAATCAAAAAATCAAGGACTTTGCATCTTCGTATAACAATGCATTTATTAGTTTCTTTAAAAGAAATATAAGAAGATCCCCTATTCCGGAAGGCATTGATAAAGAGGAGATCACCTCTAAATATGACATGCTTGTCTTTGGTAAGGAAGAGGAAAAACTGGATTATAAACTCTCTAAATGCTGCAACCCAATACCTGGAGATGCAGTTTTTGGATTCATAAGTGTTAATGAGGGAATAAAGGTCCATAAAAAGAACTGTCCTAACGCTATTTCGCTTCAATCAAATTATGCCTATAGAATAATTAGTGCCAAGTGGATTGATTCTACACAGGAAGAGTTCAAATCCGAGATTCAACTTACAGGAATCGACAATATTGGATTAATAAGTGCAATTACCGAGGTCATTACCACATATATGAATGTCAATATGCGAAACTTGAATTTCAGTACCGACGGTGGGACTTTCACTGGAAGGATAACTGTTGTTGTCAAAAACAATAATATACTCATGAAATTGATTGAAAACCTAAAGCAAATCAATGGTATTGATAAAGTGACCAGAGTTTAGTATTTGAATCAATTTTTATTAAATTTTAGCTGTACATTTGCATATTAATGCAGTAATTATTGATATGGCTCCTAACAAGAACCAGGAAATTGTAAAAAACGTCTTTACAACCTTTTTAGAAGAAAAAGGTCACAGAAAAACACCCGAGCGTTACGCCATATTACAAGAAATTTATACAAGTGATGATCATTTTGATATAGAGTCGCTCTACATCAATATGAAAAACAAGAATTACAGGGTTAGTCGTGCCACACTTTACAATACCATAGAACTTTTATTGGAATGCAAATTAGTTCGCAAACACCAGTTTGGAAAAAACCAGGCACAATACGAGAAATCATATTTTGATCGTCAGCATGATCATGTGATTCTTACAGATACTGGTGAGGTCATGGAATTCTGTGATCCTCGAATACAATCAATTAAAAAGACCATCGAAGAGGTTTTTGATATTAAGATCAATACCCATTCGTTATATTTTTACGGTACTAAGAACAAAGAATAAGAATACAAACAACTAACCAAACTTATCAATGGCAGTAGATTTATTGTTGGGACTACAATGGGGAGACGAAGGAAAAGGAAAAATCGTCGATGTACTCACTAAAAACTATGATATTATAGCACGTTTTCAAGGAGGCCCCAACGCAGGCCATACCTTGGAATTTGATGGCATTAAACATGTTTTACATACCATTCCATCTGGAATTTTTCATAAAAATGCTTTGAATGTTGTTGGAAATGGCGTGGTAATAGATCCCGTTATTTTTAAGAAAGAATTGGATGCTTTGGATAAGTATGATATTGATATAAAATCCAAGCTTTTCATTTCTAGAAAAGCCCATTTGATTTTACCTACCCATCGTTTATTGGATGCAGCTTCCGAAACGGCCAAAGGCAAAGCTAAAATTGGCTCTACCTTAAAAGGAATAGGCCCTACCTATATGGACAAAACCGGCAGAAACGGATTGCGAATCGGTGATTTGGAATTGTCTGATTGGAAAGAAAAATATCGAGCTTTGGCCGATAAGCATGAAGGTATGATTGGTTTTTATAATGTTGATATCCAATATGATTTGGAAGAATTGGAAACTGAGTTTTTCAATTCAATAAAGACCTTAAAAGCATTGACCTTTATTGATAGTGAGGAATATCTGTACCAGGCCCAAAAAGCAGGGAAAAAAATATTGGCCGAAGGTGCACAAGGATCATTATTGGATATAGATTTTGGCACTTATCCATTTGTCACTTCCAGTAATACAACTGCGGCAGGAGCTTGCACGGGATTAGGTGTAGCGCCCAACCAAATTGGTGATGTAAAGGGCATATTCAAAGCCTATACAACACGTGTGGGTAGCGGTCCTTTCCCCACTGAGCTCTTTGACAAGGACGGTGAGACCATGGGTCGCGTTGGTAATGAATTTGGAGCGACAACTGGTAGACCAAGACGCTGTGGTTGGCTAGATTTGGTCGCACTCAAATATGCAGTACGAGTAAACGGAGTTACTGAACTTATGATGATGAAAGGTGATGTACTTAGTGGATTTAAAAAGCTTAAAGTTTGTACGGCATACAATTACAAAGGGGAAACTATTTCCCACTTGCCTTATAATATAGAGGCAGAAAACGTTACTCCTATCTATACTGAAATGAAAGGGTGGTCACAGGACTTGACTAAAATGAGCAAGGCTGAGCAAATTCCAGAGACCTTGAATGAATATATAAGCTTTTTGGAAAAAGAATTGGAGGTGCCTATTAAAATTGTATCCGTTGGACCGGACAGGACACAAACGATCCTAAGGTAATAGTAATCCAGTCCAAATACGAATAATTTTGAAATGGCCCTATGTTTCTACGAACATAGGGCTATCTATATTTACGATATATCCGTATCACTTTTTTTTGAAATAATTTGCGTAACCACTTAGTTACTTAATATATGCGCAGAGATGTATTTCAGGCCATTGCAGATCCCGTCCGAAGGGATATCATTAAGATTTTAGCGAAAGAAACCCACACGGTAAATGCGGTCGCGGAGAAGTTTGATGTCAGCCGGCCAGCTATTTCCAAACACATTCGAATTCTCAATGAATGCGGTATTGTGGAAATCAACAAAAAAGGTCGTGAACGCTATTGCCAAATAAAGCCCCAAAATCTAATTCCTGCATTTTTATGGATTGAACAATACAAATCACTCTGGGAAGATAGAATAGATTCCTTTGAACAATACTTAAATAAACTACAATCTAAAACAGATAAATGATGAACGACTTGAACGATCGCACATTAACCATAGAAAGAACTTTCAATGCCCCTCTTAAATTAGTTTGGAAAGCTTGGTCACAACCCGAGCATATAGCCCAGTGGTGGGGGCCAAAAGGAATGGAAACAAAAGTCCTAGAGCATGATTTCAAAGTAGGGGGACATTGGAAATATGTAATGCAAATGCCTAATGGTGGGGAATTTATCGCTGAAGGCACCTATTCTGAAATTGTTGAGTTTGAAAAGATTGTTTCTTCGGCAGACTTTAAACCAATGACCGAGGGGGTAGAACTACATGTTCATTTTGAGGAATCTGGAACGCAGACCAAGTTTGTCTTCAAAGTAATCCATGAGACAGCCGCATATTGTAAACAACAGGAGCAAATGGGTTTCTATAATGGGTGGGGCTCAACATTTGATCGATTGGATAATTTTGTTGCCCGTAATTAACAGTGTTCGCCATAATCTTCAGGCTGCCTATTATTTGTTTTCTTATTTACCTATAAAACCCTATCTTTCAAAAACAAGACATTAAGCAATTTACCATGAAAAATAAGGTGCTATTGACAATCGCCATCCTTGCCATAGGTGCTTGTGGTTCAAAAAATGAACGCAAGTCCTCAGAAATTAAACAACAGGTTCCTTTGAGTTATAACTCAGTCCAAAAAATCGATGTTCATTCACATTACCATTTTAGTCGGGAATACTTACCCGAGTTTTTTGCTAAATGGAATATGCGCACGGTTTTGGTTGATGTGGCATATGCAGAGATTAGAAGTTGGGACCAATATGTACAAAATGCACAACAACATCCCAATTTATTCTTCTTGTGTTCCTCTTTGGTTGGAAACGGAATAGATTCACCTGATTTTGCCCAACAACAAATAAAGCGATTGGACAACGAGATTGCTGAAGGGGCTAAAATGGTGAAGGTTTGGAAAAATTTTGGAATGGTAACCAAGGATGCCTCAGGTAGTTTTATTCAAATAGATGACAAACGATTGCAACCCATATGGGACTTTTTAACCGACAAAGGCATTCCTGTAATGGCGCATATTGCTGAGCCAATTCAGGCTTGGAGACCACTTGATGACCCCAATAACCCACATTACGGATATTATACGGACCACCCACAATATCACGCCTATAAGATTCCGGAAATTCCTTCATATGAGACGATAATAAAAGCAAGGGACAATTGGATTGAAAAGAATCCTAATCTAAAAATTTTGTGCGCGCATATGGGAAGCATGTCACATGATGTGGAAATGGTTGCAGAACGTCTTGAAAAGTATCCGAACATGTACGTTGAAACTGCCGCAAGATTTGGCGATTTAGCTGGTCAGAATTCTGAAAAGGTCAATAAATTTTTTCAATCATATCAAGACAGAATATTTTTTGGAACGGATTATGGCAATTCCATTATAGAGGATTCCGTTTCAATTACAGAACGGGGGGATGAGATCAAACAACTCGATGCAAATTACGCACGACTTTGGGATTATTTAAGTGGTTCAGACTCCTTGGTAATTAGAAG
>JAAETN010000013.1 GCA_024228355.1 Maribacter sp.
ATTGTCCTGAAGTGCCTTTGCGCAAGAACGGCAAATACGTTTGGCCCGTTTATGATTCGTTCGATATTTTCGTGGCTGATCTTGAAGGAAATATTACCGCTCAATTGACCAATGAACCAGGCTATGATGCTGAAGCAACAGTTTCGCCCAAAGGGGATAAAATAGTATTTACCTCGACCCGAAGTGGTGATCTTGAACTGTATACCATGAACTTGGACGGTAGCGATGTAAAACAAATAACAAACGAATTGGGATATGACGGAGGTGCCTTCTTCTCACCTGATGGCACGAAGCTTATTTTCAGGGCCTCAAGGCCAAAAACTGAAGAGGCCATCAAAGAATACAAGGAATTACTTGACCAAGGTTTGGTTGAACCAACCGATATGGAGCTTTTTATTTGCAATGCCGATGGAAGTGAGCTAAAACAGCTTACTTTCTTGGGTAACGCGAATTGGAGTCCGTTTTTTCATCCTTCTGGAGAAAAAATACTCTTTTCAAGCAATTATGAAGCTGAGAAAGGATTTCCTTTTAATTTATACCTGATAGACCTTGACGGCAAAAATCTAGAACGTGTAACGCACGGGCAGACATTTGATGCTTTCCCGGTATTCTCTAATGATGCTAAATATTTGGCTTTTTCAAGTAACCGTAACAACGGCGGGGGAAGGGACACTAATTTGTTCATCGCCGAGTGGCAGGATTGATCAATTAAAGCCTATTTCGCTCCTCTACTTTCTTTGATTTTTTGTTAGTGCGTATTTTGGTGTTTCCGAACTTATATCTAAATCCTAAAACGACCAATCTGCTTTCTGGCCTGTAATGGGAGGTGTTGTTCTGGTTAAGGAATTTTCTTGTATTAAATAGATCTGACTCGTTAAGAATGTCATTTACCCCTAATGATATGCTCCCTTTTTTATCCCAAAGTGTCTTTTGTAACGTAATGCCCAATCTTGAGTAATCTTCCTGTCTTGAATTTCCTTGGATAACAGGAGAGGAATAAAGCAAGCTCAAATCTGCCTTCAAACTTTTGTCGCTTAAAAAAGAAAAGCCGCTATTGGATCGTATATAAGAGTTCCATAAGCCATTTTCAACCAATTGCCCGGAATCCAAATCAGTGAAATTACTCTCTATATATGCAGTAGAGGCCAGAAAATAGAAATGCCAGTTATTGGTGATGTTCTTGCTAACACTGAAATTAAAGCCATAAGCATAGTCCTTGTTTACATTTGAACTTATAAAGCGCAACAGTTGCGAATCATTGTCCTGAAACACCAGACTTTGGTGGAAATTTGTACGATTTTTATAAAATACCTCGAAGGTATATCCCCGGTTGAATGTATAACCCCCAGCCATATAATGCCGCGATGAGGGCAATAGATCCGGATTGCCTTCAATAATTGAATTATTACTTTGAAATATCTGAAACGGATTTAAATTGTTATATCGAGGTCTTGTAATTCTACGATAATAATACAAATGAAAATCATGCTTTGCACTATGGGTGTATTGTAGCGAAAATGAAGGGAAAAGCTTAAAATAGTCATTTTTTTTGGCCTGTTGGTCGGTATTAAGCTTTCCTCTGGTTTTAGTATGTTCGGCCCTAAGACCCACTTTGAAGTTCCATTTGTTCAATTTTTTATCAAAACTGAAATAGCCCGCGGTAATACCTTCATCATACTCAAATACACCAGATTCCGTAGGATCAATTCCAGGTTGGTTTCTATCAAACCCTTCTTGGTCAATACGACCCTCAGA
>JAAETN010000014.1 GCA_024228355.1 Maribacter sp.
ATTGTCTAAATACTGCTTTAATACATGTTTGGAGTATGGTGTTGTGGTACCACTGATTTCCCAAATCGCCGTATTGTTCTCTAATTCATAGATGAAATTCAAATCATCGGGTTCGAGGGCTCTTAAGTAAATATGGTCTCCTTTTAGATTTTCCATTCAACTTCTCCTTTAAACACCTGAAGTGCCGACCCTATTAGACTTACTTTGCTATAGCCATTGACCCCGGCTAAGAACCTTACCTGCAATTTGCCACCTTTGGTTTCAATATCAACAGCCTCTGATTTGACCTTATTGGCCTTATGCATGGCAATTGCAACGGCGGTCACACCTGTACCACAAGAAAGGGTTTCATTTTCTACCCCACGTTCATATGTTCTTACAGCAAACGAATCTTCACCTAGTGGTTCAACAAAATTTATATTGCTGCCTTTTTCACCATAGAGGCCATATCGCAACTTTGCACCTTCCTTATGTACATCAAAATCTTTCAGCTCCTCTACCAATTGCACATGATGGGGTGACCCCGTATCTAAAAAATAAGCATTGGGTTTTATCCAAATTTCACTTACATTGTTCATTTTCAATTCAACAATATCATTCTCAATGATTGCTGAATGGAATCCATCAACTGCGTTGAATGATGCCTCCTTATTGATTATACCAAGGTACTTAGCAAAAGCAACCAAACATCGCCCACCATTACCACACATTGAACCTTGGTTCCCGTCTGAATTGTAATACACCATTTTAAAATCCACAGCTTTGTCATTCTCGAGCAAAATGAGACCATCTGCACCTATCCCAAATCTTCTATCGCAAAGCTTAGCGACCAGTTTTGTGTTTTCCTTAGGGAAGGAATTGGAACGATTATCAATCATGACAAAATCGTTACCTGTTCCTTGATATTTATAAAAAGTAAGCAGCATATTTAAATTAAAGAAACAAAGATAGGGTAATTTTAAGGCTTTTTTATCAGTTAAAAAGGAGTTAAACTCCAAAAAAAGAATTTCAAAATATTTTAGATTTACATTGAATTTAAATTGAATTAAATAATAATACATTTCATATATGAAGAAAATAGGAAGTTCATTGTTAATCGCCCTTTTCGCAGGAGCTATTACTTTAGGTGCCTATAAATTGTTTTTTGAGGAGCCAAATTATGCCATTATCACTGATGACAATGCCTCATCTATTATCAATACAAGTCTTACACCTTCCTCAGCAAAAGGTTCGGGCATCCACGAGGTAGATTTTACATCGGCGGCTGAAACAACCGTGAATGCGGTGGTACACGTTAAAAATGTAACTATTAGCAAAGGCCCTACTAGCCTTATGGAATTATTCCAATATGGGTATGAGGGTAGTCAAAAAACACAAGTGGGAACTGGTTCTGGCGTAATTATCTCTTCTGACGGACATATTGTTACAAATAATCACGTGATAAAAGGGGCCAGCCAGTTGCAGGTTACTATGAACAACAACAAGACTTATGAGGCTGAATTGATAGGAACAGATCCCAATTCAGATATCGCCTTATTGAAGATCGATGCCAAAAAAAAATTACCCTATTTGGCATTTGGGGATTCTAACAATGTGAAAATAGGCCAATGGGTTTTGGCCGTTGGCAATCCGTTTAATCTAACGTCAACAGTAACGGCAGGTATCGTAAGTGCCAAAGCAAGGTCATTAATGAAAAGTGATCAATCATTTATTCAAACTGATGCAGCTGTAAATCCTGGTAATAGCGGTGGTGCACTCGTAAATACCAATGGTGACTTGATTGGCATCAACACAGCCATATCCTCGCCAACTGGTTCTCATGTTGGTTATTCATTTGCCGTACCCAGTAACATTGCAAAAAAAGTGATAGACGATATTATAGAATATGGTAATGTTCAGAAAGGGTATATTGGCATTAATCCTCCTAGACAGAACTCACCCTATGCCATTAAAAATGGTTTAAATGAAATTGAGGGCGTGTATATCGCAAAAGTTCAAGAGGATTCAGGAGCGGATGATGCTGAACTTTTAGAAGGGGACATTATAAAAAGAGTTGATGAAATAAAAGTGCAGCGCTTCGCAGACCTTACCGGTTATGTCTCTACCAAAAGACCAGGTGATTCAGTAGCCCTTTCCATTGAGCGTAATGGAGAACTTATGGATGTATCGGTAATGTTGAAATCACGACAAACATTGCACGTGCCAGAAATGGGTCTTGAAATCAAGAACCTAAATGAGGAGGACAAAAAGATGTTTAAAACCAAAAAGGGGGTTAAAATAGTTGGGGTACCCGAATTGTATAGAGATTATGGTCTAAACGGAAAAGTTATTATTGCAGTTGACGGGGAGGAAATAGATAATATACAAGACGCCAAAACTATGTTTGGTCGTATTTCTAAATATGGTAAAACAAGCATTACGATGCTGAATGAAAGAGGTGAACGTGAACGTCTAATATTTCAATAGATAATTAAAATAAAAAACGCCCTTAACAAGGGCGTTTTTTATAATACTAAATATGCTTACTAAAGCGTTTGAAATATATACTTTTGCTGAATATTTATAACCTCTAAACAAAATGGGCCATAAAACCTACGAAAAAGAACTGGCATTCCAGGCCGATAGAAGAAAAGCAACTACCGAATTTATTAAGATAACAAGCGATCTATGGTATGACCAGGCCATTGAGGTAGTTTTATTCAAAAATCAAGTAATAGATAAAAATGTTAGTGACATCATCCACCTACATGAATATGCAGGTGAATTTGTCCAAAAACCCATTTCTATTTTCGATTCGGTTGAGATTCTAAGAGCAATTTATGATCTTAAATTACCACCCTCAAAATTGGATATTGATAAACTTACTTATGAATATCATACAGAGGTAAATGTTTCCAATAATGTAAAATCCTTTGTAATTGACAAATTAAAACACGCTAAAAATTCTAAAGAGATAACCCCAAAAAACGTTGTTCTATATGGTTTTGGAAGAATAGGCAGATTATTAGCACGAGAGTTAATGGCTAAAACTGGTAAGGGTAACCAACTGCGCTTGAGAGCTATTGTAACCCGTGGAGCGGTCAATGAAGAAATTTTGGAGAAAAGGGCAAATTTATTACGAACGGATTCCGTCCATGGAAAATTTTTAGGAACAGTGGACATCGATGCAGTAAACAGTGCATTGATTATCAACGGGACTACCGTGAATGTTATAAGTGCCAACCAACCAGAGGATATTGATTATATTAAATACGGAATTGAAGATGCCTTGTTAATAGATAATTCAGGCGCATTCAGGGATAAAGGACAATTGTCAAGACACTTGAATTCAAAGGGTACTTCCAAAGTATTACTGACCGCCCCTGGTAAAGAAGTCCCAAATATTGTTCATGGGGTCAATCATTTGGAATACAATCCGGACGATTCGCATATTTTCTCGGCTGCGTCCTGTACAACGAATGCAATTACCCCAATTTTGAAAGTTATCGATGATTCATTGGGTATAAAAAAAGGGCATCTAGAAACAATACACGCCTATACGAATGATCAGAACCTTGTTGACAATATGCATGGCAAATATCGTCGTGGGAGAGCTGCAGCACTGAATATGGTAATCACTGAAACAGGAGCGGGCGAAGCAGTAGCGAAGGCACTTCCTTCATTACAAGGAAAATTAACCTCCAATGCCATTCGAGTACCAGTGCCCAATGGCTCCTTGGCAATTTTGAATTTGGAAATAAAAAACAAAATATCAATAGACGGTATAAACACTATCTTAAAGAAGTATGCATTAGAAGGGGACCTTGTTGAACAGATAAAATATTCGCTAAGCAAAGAAATGGTATCATCTGATATCGTTGGCACTTCTGCACCATCAATTTATGATAGTAAGGCAACGATTGTTTCAAATAATGGTAAGAATATTATACTCTATATTTGGTATGATAATGAATATGGTTATTCGCATCAAGTAATACGATTGGCCAAGTATATTGCCAGAGTCCGTAGGTTTACTTATTACTAAGTGATAAAAGCTTATTAAAGCCTTGTTTAATTACTATATTCGTTATTAAATATTTGATAGCTTACGTCTAATTTTTTTTCTTTATTGATATTATTGAATTACTTTAGTTCCCTCTAAATCATTTACTAATACCTAGAACCACTTTATAATGAAAGGTTTAAAAACATTACTTGTTATATTGGCGTTATTTGCGTTCAACCTACATCATGCACAAGATCAAGCAAGCACTACACAGGAGTTGTCCCTTGATAAGGGATCAATTGACAATCAATTTGAATACATTTATAAGAAATCGGGTAACTATCGCGCTGATGGTAAAAGATATGAAGTAGTACGCATTATTTCACTTGACAAATTGCGGAGGAATGTCATGGATACCCTTACCGCTTCCAATAAAAAAGTCGCTGAGCTAAATGCAACTATTTCGGGACACGAGGCTACGATATCCTCCTTGAATAAAAAGTTGGAAGAAACCTCCAATAGTCTTACCTCTGTGACCGAAGAAAAAGACAGTATGTCGCTCTTAGGAATGCCGGTATCAAAAATTACTTACAATGTTATCCTGTGGACAATCATTGGTGGTTTGTTGCTGTTTTTTCTTCTTTTTGTGTACAAGTTCCGAAGAAGCAATACCTTGACACAAGATGCTAAAACAGCATTGGCAGAAGTTGAAGTTGAGTACGAGGACCATCGACGTAGGGCTCTGGAAAGAGAACAAAAGATAAGTAGGCAACTGCAAGATGAGATAAACAAATACAGAAAATCAAAATAACTAAAAGCTCCTTTCGGAGCTTTTTTTTACTGTTTACATGATCAGGATAATTCAAGCAACAAAATCGAACTTGGAAGAAATAGTCCCATTATTTGATCAATATCGGATATTTTATGGGCAGGAAAGTGATATCCTGAGGGCCAGGGATTTTCTAGCAGATCGAATAATTAAAAATGAATCGATTATTTTCCTCGCTTTTTTTGAAGGTCAACCAGTTGGATTTACCCAGCTTTACCCCATGTTTTCGTCAGTTTCAATGCAACGTTCCTATGTTTTGAACGATTTATATGTGAAAGCATCCTTTAGAAAAAAACAAATTGGTGAAGCTCTATTGAGTAGGGCCAAAGAATTCTGTATAAGCAAACAAGCAAAGGGTCTAACCCTGGAAACTGCTATTGATAATCCCGCACAAAAGCTTTATGAAAAACTAAGTTGGGAAAAAGACGTTGACTGTTTTCACTACTTTTGGAAGGCCCAATAATCAAGAAACTACATCACGAATGCGAATTGATATTATTACAGTACTACCTGAATTACTCAAAAGTCCTTTTGAGGCATCTATTTTAAAAAGGGCTATAGAAAAAGGGTTGGTCGAGGTTCATTTGCATAATTTAAGGGACTATACGGATAAGAGTTATAACCAAGTTGATGATTATCAGTTTGGTGGAGGTGCGGGGATGGTGTTGATGATTGAACCCATTGATAAGTGCATTTCGGCTTTGAAGTCTGAACGTGATTATGATGAGGTTATCTATATGACCCCCGATGGTGAAACCTTGAATCAGAAAATCTCTAATAGTATTTCATTAAAAGGAAACATTATTATTTTATGTGGGCATTATAAAGGAGTGGATCAAAGGGTAAGGGACAACTTTATTACTAAAGAAATATCTGTAGGGGACTATGTTCTATCAGGTGGCGAATTGGCTTCTGCAATTCTTTGTGATTCCGTAATCCGGCTGATTCCAGGAGTACTTAGTAATGAAACATCTGCGCTAACTGACACTTTTCAAGACAATTTACTAGCGCCCCCCGTCTATACAAGACCCTCAGAATACAAAGGAATGCAAGTGCCCAAGGTGCTTTTAAGTGGCAATTTCCCGAAAATCGAGGAATGGCGTGAAAATCAAGCCTATAAAAGAACAAAATCACTTCGCCCCGATCTTCTAGATAAGGATGATACTAAGGAATAGGGTATCGAATTGTCTGCTAAGAAGAATTACACTAATGGATAATCTAAAATGATGATTGATACAAAGTTGGACAATGGCCAAAAAAATCAAAATAAATTTGTTGTGGATTCTAATTTATAGACTATTTTTGCACACTGCTAAATTAACCTCTGACGATAATCGTGAATGTTGTTTGGGCATAATTTAAAATTAGAGTAATGGAATCATTAATCAACTTCGTAGAAAACGAGTTTGTTCCAAAAAAGGAATTTCCAGAATTTTCGGCAGGTGACACGATTACAGTGTATTATGAAATTAAAGAGGGTGACAAAACACGTACTCAGTTCTTTAAAGGTGTTGTAATACAAAGAAGAGGCTCTGGTGCTACTGAGACATTTACGATTCGCAAAATGTCGGGTACCGTTGGTGTTGAACGTATTTTTCCAATCAACCTACCAGCTTTGCAAAAAGTGGAGGTAAATAAGAGAGGTAAGGTACGTAGGGCAAGAATATTCTACTTTAGAGGCCTTACAGGTAAGAAAGCAAGAATCAAAGAGGTTCGTTCTTAATAGAGTTCCACAATATATTAAAACACCCGTCCTTTGCGATGGGTGTTTTTTTATGAACAATTGTTAACAACACTAGTTCATAACATGTTGATTTTTAATTCTTTGTGCTTTAAAAATTTCGTCTTATATTTATTTCATGGTTTAAGGCAAATATCTCAGGATATAGCATTAAGTCATTATAGAGTTTACGTTCTTTATATTGTTGTTCAATCTTTTATGAAGTTCCGGTAAGATCTGATCATACCGATATGGATTGACAAGATGAGCATGTTGCTGAAGGGCTGTCGCTTTTTAGAGGTATGTAGGTGTTTTTGCGTTAAATATATAACCTCGGTTATACATTTAAGATAGGATCATTAAGACAATGAGAAGAAATACAATGGCGTTGCTTGGTTGAGAAATTAAGAGCACCGTATTTCAAACGTGGGAATAGTATTGTGGATGGCAATCAATGGTTGCGGTTTTGTTGAAAATACAGAACAAAAATTTACAGACTGTTTCTAAAAAGCCATATCAAATGTACTCGTACAATGATATGGCTTTTGTTTTTATAAAATTCATGGTGTTTTTGCAGATTGAAGGCTTCGCAAATATTATACTTTCCTTTTATTAATATAACAACAAATAGCGGTAATTGAGCAAGCATAAAATTGTATATTTGCAGCTCTTAAATTAAAACACGCTACTATAGATGCCTAAAATTTTCTATACCAAGACGGACGAAGCTCCTGCCCTTGCTACCCAATCTTTTTTACCCATCGTACAAGCATTCACCAAAAGTTCAGGAATTACCATTGAAACCAAGGACATTTCATTGGCCGCAAGAATAATTGCTGCATTCCCTGACTTTCTGGATGAGGGTCAACATATGGATAATGATTTGGAAATACTAGGTAAAATGGCCAAAATGCCAGAGGCAAATATCATTAAACTACCGAATATCAGCGCCTCCATTCCACAGTTGAATGAAGCCATAGAAGAATTACAGAAAAAAGGATATAACTTGCCCGATTACCCCGATGACCCACAAAATGAAGCTGAACACGATATTAAATCTAGATACAACAAAATTAAAGGAAGTGCTGTAAACCCGGTGTTACGAGAAGGTAATTCAGACCGCCGCGCTCCAAGGGCTGTTAAGAATTATGCAAAGCAGAACCCGCATTCAATGGGTGCATGGAGCAAAGATTCCGCTACGCATGTCGCAACTATGGACCATGGTGATTTCAAATCAAACGAAAAGTCCGTTACTTTATCTTCTGCTACTTCTGTTAAGATCCAAATGAAATCCGAAGATGGATCTATAACGGTTCTTAAAGAAAATATACCCTTACTGAAAGGAGAGATCATCGACGCAACCGTAATGAACAAAAAAGCATTAGTTTCATTTTTAACGGAGCAAATAGAAGACGCCAAACAGAAAGGAGTATTATTTTCAATACATCTGAAAGCGACTATGATGAAGGTTTCCGATCCAATTGTTTTTGGACATGCTATGAAGATCTTCTTTAAGGATGTTTTTACCAAGCATGAAACAGTATTAGATGAGATCGGTGTCAATGCCAATGATGGCTTGGAAAATTTGTTGGATAAACTAGAGGAACTTCCCTCAGAAAAAAGAACATCGATCGAAAAGGACATTAAAAAAGCTATATCCAATGGCCCAGCATTGGCCATGGTTAATTCAGATAAGGGTATAACGAATCTACATGTTCCCAGTGATATTATTGTTGATGCTTCAATGCCGGCAATGATTCGTAATTCAGGTCAAATGTGGAATTCAGAGGGTAAGTCCCAGGATACGAAGGCAATTATACCTGACAGCAGTTATGCAGGTATTTACACGGCCACGATTGATTTCTGCAAGAAACATGGAGCTTTTGATCCAACTACCATGGGAACTGTACCAAATATTGGATTAATGGCGCAAAAAGCTGAAGAATATGGCTCACATGACAAAACCTTTGAAATTGAATCAAATGGTAATGTCTCCGTTGTGGATGTCAATTCCGGTGAAATCCTGATTGAGCATGCTGTAGAACACGGTGATATTTGGAGGATGTGCCAAGTTAAGGATGCTCCTATACAAGATTGGATCAAATTGGCGGTTTCAAGAGCTCACACTTCTGAAATACCAACAATATTTTGGTTGGATGAAGAAAGGGCGCATGATGCTGAAATTATAAAAAAGGTGAATACTTATTTGCCAAACCATGATACCTCTGGATTAGACATAAAGATTTTATCTCCCTTAAAGGCAACAGAGTTGACATTAGGGCGAATTAAGGAAGGTAAAGACACCATATCGGTTTCAGGCAATGTATTGCGTGACTATCTGACTGACCTCTTCCCTATTCTAGAAGTTGGCACTAGTGCTAAAATGCTCTCGGTCGTTCCACTAATGAATGGTGGTGGACTCTTTGAGACAGGTGCCGGTGGTTCGGCACCCAAGCATGTTGAGCAGTTCTTGGAAGAAGGCCATTTGCGCTGGGACTCATTAGGCGAATACTTGGCTTTAGGTGTTTCATTGGAATTCTATGGAGAAAAAAATAAAAATGAGAAGGCCAATATCCTTGGGGATGCTTTGGATAGTGCAACAGAAAAATTCTTGTTAAATGACAAATCTCCATCTCGTAAGGTAAAGGAACTGGATACCAGAGGTAGTCATTTCTATTTAGCCATGTATTGGGCAGAAGCATTAGCCAATCAAAACAGAGATACCCAATTGAGGACTATCTTCTCAAAAGTAGCCGCTGATTTGAAGCATCAAGAGTCAATAATTATCGAAGAGTTAATAAATGCACAAGGTATCCCCCAAAATATTGGCGGGTATTATAAACCCAAAAGTGGACTTGTTGCAAATGCGATGAGACCTAGCATAACATTCAATAACATTTTAGCCAGTATCTAATAAGGTAAGGGCTGTCCTCAAATTATCGACCTCTGCTTAATAGTAGAGGTTTTTTTGTTTTAAAATTAATGTTAATGAACTACAAAACTGCCTGTATTCTTTCTACATTTACTCAAAACTGCTTTGATGGCCAAGCGAACCTTTCTTTCACTTTTTTTTCTTTTAATAAGTACGCTTTATGTTTTTTCACAACAAAAATTTACTTTAAGCGGAACTGTTTCGGAAGCATCGAGCAATGAAACCATGATTGGTGTGACCATCGCTATTCCCGAACTAAATACTGGTATTTCGACCAATGAATATGGATTTTATTCCATTACACTTCCAAAGGGTAATTACAATCTACAAATTAGTTATTTGGGCTACCAAGATCAAACACGTAAAATCTCCTTATCCGAGAATACTAGAGTGAATTTCTTAATGGTTGAACAAGCTGAACAATTGGAAGAGGTTATAGTAACAGATGAAAGAAAGAAACTCGAAATCAGGAAACCACAAATGAGTGTGAATACCATGCCGGTGGCGACAATCAAGAAAATCCCAGTGGTTTTCGGAGAAGCCGATGTTATCAAATCCTTGGTATTATTACCAGGGGTTACCAATGCCGGTGAGGGTTCCTCAGGGTTTAATGTTCGTGGAGGTGCTGCCGATCAAAATTTAATTTTATTGGATGAGGCCACCATCTTCAATTCTTCGCACCTTTTTGGCTTCTTTTCAGTATTCAATCCTGATGCCATAAAGGACGTAAAGCTATATAAAGGTGGCATTCCTTCGCGATACGGCGGTAGGGTTTCCTCAGTGTTGGATATTTTTCAAAAAGAAGGCAATAGC
>JAAETN010000015.1 GCA_024228355.1 Maribacter sp.
AACCTTTCGTGTGGGCAAAGTGTCCTTTGATGGCGTTGTCAAAAAAGTAAGCCTCACTTTGGTGCCAGAAGCAAAAGTCAATGATTATGTGATGGTGCATGTTGGTGCTGCCATAAGTGTGGTAGACGAGGAAGAAGCAAAAAAAACGTTTGCAATCCTGAAACAATTAGATGAATTGCACGATCTGGACACACCTGATATCAATTAATTAAATCTACAATCTGTTGCCCTATTTTGAACTTTCAAAGGAGAAAATTACGTTTCCCCCAGCGTATTTTGCTGCTATTGATGGCCTGATTGCAGTAGGGGGCGATATGTCAGTTGAACGAATGCAATTGGCGTATAATAGTGGTATTTATTATTGGCACCATCCTTTAAAACGTATACAATGGTGGTCTCCAGATCCAAGAATTGTTTTGATGATCGATTCTTTCGTTCTTTCTGAAAAACGAATGACACTTTTGAATGAAGAATTCAAGGTAAGCATCAATACCAGCTTTGAAAGCGTTCTTCGTCTATGTCAGCAAGTGAATAATATTGACGATGAGATGGGCCCTGAATGGTTATCAGAACGTGCTGTTCGTACATTTTTGGAATTACATAAAAGAGGCTTTGCCCATTCTGTTGAGGTCAGGAAGGCCGATCAGTTGGTAGGCGGATTATTTGGTGTGGCCATTGGAAAACTATTTTTTGGGGAGTACTTGGTTTCGATTGTGGATAGTGCAGATGAACTAGCGTTGCTACATTTGGTGAAAAGGTTGAAGGACAAGGAGTTTGAATTAATGGATATGCAGAAAGAAACCTTATTTTTTGAGGGAATAGATTACAATGAATTGGCCAGAATAGATTTTGTTGCCAGATGTAAGGAAAATGCCGAGAAGCATGGAAATGTAATTGTTGATTTTTAAATTGTAAATCTAGAAGTATGAATCCTTCGTTTGAAGAACATATAAATAATGCCGAACTATTTTTGAGGGAAAATGAACTGGATAAGTCCATCAGGTATTATGAAGAAGCCTTGAATTTGGCATCAACCATCCAAGAAAAAATAGACCTACACAATGTCTTGGGCAGATTGTTTCAAAAAACAGGGAACTACAAAAAATCAATTTCACATTTTGAAGCATCCTTAGACCTATATGACAACTTTCCAGAAACCGATTATCTGGGGGAAAAGGCTGTCATTTTCAATAATATTGGTGCTGTTCATATAGAATTGGATATTGGTAAGGCCATTCAAAATTATAAATCTGCCCGCACCATTTATACTACTTTGACGACAACTGGCGATAAGGCTTATTACCCCCATTTGGCCAATACCGAATTTGCATTGGCCGAAGCGTATTTAGAAAAAAATGATTTTTTTAATGCCAAGAAAAATTATAGGGAGGCAATTAAGGTGTATGAGCAAATACCGGATTATGCATCAGCAGAGCTGAAGGCAAGTGCCTATTATCAGTTGGGCAATATATATACAGAGGAATTCAATTTATTCGATGCGAGGGTCAATTACTCCAAATCCTTGGTATTGTTAAAGGATTTGTCCTTGAAGGATGAAAAGTCATATACCCCTATTCTGGCGGCTGTTTTAAACAATTTAGGGGTGACCTATAAAACTATGGGTGAACATCAAAAGGCCCTTGATAGTTATGAAGAAACCTTAAAGCTATACCAAAATTTGGCAAATCAAAATGTATTGTTTTTACCTTATGTTGCTGCGACAACCAATAGTTTAAGTATTGTTCACGCCGAATTGGGGAACCATGAAAGAGCCATGGATTATGGCCGTGATACCATTGCTGTTTACAATGGTCTAACCGATACCAATCCTGATGAATACACGCATTACTTGGCGACATCATTACATAATTTAGGACTTTTTGGTTTTGAGCTCAAAAAGTTTGACCTAGCGGAAGAGTACTTTGAACAAGCATTGGCCATTCGTAGAAGTTTGGCCCTGAAACAGTCAGAAGCCTTTGATGCTGACTTTTGTGCTACCGCTTTGAATCTAGTTGAATTATATCATGTTAAAATGGAGAGCAAGCTTGCCATAAAGCGTAAGACCAAGTGTCTGGAGTTATTGCATGATGTGGATGGTCGACTCCAAAGACAGGATGAAGATCGCCCGGTTCTGAGAAGTATGAAAAGCGATTGCAGGTATTATTTGGATTATTTCACCCAGTTAGGAACTGACTAGTTCAGATCGATCATTTTTTGATTAATTGTTTACATAATCTTGTAGAAGTTGTATCAATCTCAATTATGCACCTAAATAAAAAGTAGATGTGTACCTTTTTGATCAGCCCTGTTATAAAAATCGCCAATAGTAAGAATACCATCCAACTCATCAATCAAATCTTCTTTTTTAAGATGGAACATATCTATCGCTAGTTTACATCCCCAAAGTTTACAACCAGAATCGGAAAGAATTTCCAAAAATTCACCTATAGGGGGCATATCCAATTTTTCCATTTCCTTTTTCATCATTTTTGTGGCAAATGCCTCAACACCTGGCAAACCACCCAACATGGTGGGCATATGCATAGCAGGATTACCTACAGTTGCTACATGCAAATGTTCTAGCTTCTTTTTTTGAATTGCTTCCAATCCAAAGAACGTAAAGAATATTTCTGATTCTATACCTTCCATTCTTGCGCCATTTGCCATTACAAAGGCCGCATACGCATTTTCAATGGTTGCTTTTGAAAGTATGAAAAGCATTTTTTTTACTTTGGTCTTTCCCATGATTTTATGATTTTGTAACTTTTAATTAATGTTATTAAATACAACTCTTAGGTTTAGGCACACCCGCAATTTTTGTTGAAACTTTTAAAGGTCCCCCTGGAAACAATGCGTAGAATTCTTTTATATTCAGCACACCACTTTTTTTTATGCCCCTTATCGATAGGGCCACTTCTTTTTTAACTTGTTCCTGGATCCATGTAAGTACTTCCCAATGTCTGTCTGTTAGCTCAATGCCTTCTTGTTTTGCTATTTCAATAGCAATATCCTCATTCCATTGGGATAGGTCAGTTAAATACCCATCTTCTGTTACATCCAATCTAATCCCTGCTATGTTCAAATCCATAATCTTTGTTTTATATTTATTATAATTTATAAGTATTGTTTATCAAGCTTTAATATCAAAAACCTTTCCTTTAAAACTCATGTTTCTAGAAACAAAAGGAATTGCAATTCCTTTTAATAGCATATTCCAGTATATCCATCTAAAAGCCAATTTACCCCAATGGTTGAACACACTTTCCTTTAGTAGTTTTAGAGGTCCAATTTTGGCAAAGGGAAATGTGCCATGAACCGGCTCTTGATCATAATTGAAGTCTATTAATAAGGCCTTGTTATTCCCAGTTTCGATAAAACAGTTCGCATGGCCATCAAATTCTTCTTTCAACTTATAACCTTTGGTATAAAGAATAATATTATCAGTTAATGTTTCTGC
The DNA here is from genome assembly GCA_024228355.1 of Maribacter sp. Lineage (GTDB taxonomy): Bacteria > Bacteroidota > Bacteroidia > Flavobacteriales > Flavobacteriaceae > Maribacter_A. Next base: position 3,458 of record JAAETN010000015.1, read on the forward strand.
TTGAAAATGGGCTACTGAACCTGCTTTTGATGCCGGTACATTTGTAGCATCCCCTATTACAAATATATTTTCATGCTCCTTTGACTGCAATGTATGCTTGTGTGTAGGTATAAAATTCAGATCATCTCCCATTCCTGAACGCTCTATGACCTCATCGCCCATATTGGTGGGTACCGTGACCAATAAATCAAAAGGAACTTCTTTATCGGCGTAATCAATTATTGCTTTATTCTCGTTATCGACTCTTTCAATAGCAAAATCAGTTTCAATTTTTATATTTTTTTCTTCCAGTAGATAATTAAGGGCCTTCGTACAAGTTGGTTTTGTAAAAGCACCGGAAAGCGGGGTTACATAGGTTATCTCAACCTTTTCCCTCATCCCTTTTTTACTGAAAAAGGAATCTGCCAAAAACGTAAATTCCAAAGGTGCTACTGGGCATTTTATAGGCATTTCGGTTAAATGGACGACTAATTTTCCGCCTTCCCACTCCCTCAATTTATTCCTCAGGGCCAACGCACCTTCAAAAGTGTAAAAATCGAAGATGTCCTTTTGCCATAGAGGGCCCAACAAACCTTCTGTTTCATCAGGCGCTATTTTAGACCCTGTGGCCACTATCAAAATATCATAATCCAATGTTTCATCTTCCAATTTTACTTTTTTAGCTTCAGGGAATATCTGCTCTATTTTCTTTTGTACATACTTGACCCCTTTAGGGATAAACTTATTTCCCTTTTTTTTCACTTGGTCTTCTGTATAGGTATCAAAAGGTAAAAACAAGAAACCAGGCTGATAATAATGCGTTTTATATTGATCGACAATGGTTATTTGCCAATCCTTTTTTGGCAATTTTTTTACCAAATGGTTAGCCATCATCGTTCCGGAAGTACCTGCCCCTAATATGAGTAGATTTTTCATTATACTTTTTTAATTTTCGCTGAAATTCAAGCATCGAGGATACTTTGAATTTCTTGATGTAAAATTATTCGGATATGCAGGAGCATTATATGACATTTGTCATATTGCTTCATGTTTTTTGTAACAAATGTTACAAAAAGTATTTTCTATAATACTGATAAACAAACATTTACGATTTTTTTAAACCAAAAAATCCAGTAAATAACGACAAGTCCTGACTAGTGGTCCTATCAAAAACCCATCTATGACATTTGTCATAAAACTTCACTTATTTCGACAATAATTTTGAAGTGTTTTAAGTATTCAATCGATAACAAAGGAAGCCTATTCAATTAATATTATAACCCTAGGTTTCT
>JAAETN010000016.1 GCA_024228355.1 Maribacter sp.
ACATGGGAGAATTTCTTTGCCTTTCTTATGTCATTCCAAATATCCTTAAACTCATGTGTTAATATGACGATCGGATTGTAGGACTCCGGGGCATGGATAACCCCATATTTAACATCGATATCATCATCCAACTCTTTCCAGGTGCCGAACATTTTATCAAAAATATTCAAGAAACCGCCATGGTTTTTATCCAAATACTCAACATTTTGGGCATGATGCACCTGGTGCATGGTATGCGTATTGAATATTTTTTCAATAAAGCCCATTTTTGGAACATAGGTAGAATGCAATTGAAATTGCCATAAGGCCTCAATCCCCAAGCATACAACCACCATCTCAGGCGGAAAGCCCAAGGCCGGAATCCACATATAGAACAAAGGTTTATACAGAATGGTAAACCAACCATTACGAACAGCGGTTCCCAAATTATAATTTTCTGAGGAATGATGTACGATATGCGCAGCCCATAATACCCGAACTTCATGATTAGCACGGTGAAACCAATAATACGTAAAATCATCTGCTAATTGACATAGCAACCAAATATACCAAGCATAACCAAAAGACTTATAACCCATAATATTCGCCCTCACACCGTCGACCATTGGATTGAATAACTCGTATGTGAATTCAAAAATCACAATTGCCGAAATCACCTTGATCAAAGGTGCTATGATTGCCGAACCAACACCCATGAAACCACTTGCAAACAGGTCCTTCCACTCATACAAATCCTCTTTACCATGAGTTTTACTATAAGTCAATTCCAATAAGATAAATGCAATAAAACAGGGTACTCCGTATACCAGGGGGTTGGTAAAATCCATTAGAAAATTTTATATTGGCGCTAAAGATATATAAAATACCATTAGGTCTTAAGTTGTACTACTGGAATTATTTTTGAAGGTCTCTTAGTATGTCATTTTGTTCCTTCATAAGCTGCTCCAGATTTGCCAATAACTCAATATTTTTCGGTGTTTTTTCCTCCAAATTTGACGGGTCTTCGGCCTTGGTTTGGAAACGGTTCATGAATTTTATGACTACAAAAATGGTAAAGGATATAATTGCAAAATCAAGAACGACCTCAACTAGCTCGCCATAGCCAATAGCTACTTCACTAACCTCACCATGGGCCTCGCGCAGTACATGTTTTTTCTCAGAGAATTGAACATCCTCGGTCATCAAGGATAATGGCGGCATAATGACCTTTTTTACAAGAACATTCAAAACCTTGTTAAAAGCGGTCCCTATGATGATACCTATGGCCATATCAATCATATTGCCCTTAATTGCGAAATCCTTAAATTCCTGTATGAATTTTTTCATTGAAGTCCTATTTAAACCTAAAACAATGCCGTCTGACCCTCGTCGTCTATTTCCGGGTCTTTGGGATTTTTGGGTTTGTTATCTTTTGTGCTCGCAGTTTCCGTACTTACATCTTCCTCGTCAATGACTTCAATCTCATTGGCCTCCTGTTCTACAGGTTCCTCGTATGGCAATGGGCCCATCACATTGATGTTTTTTACCTTTTCAGAGGTCAATTGATTACCTAAAGCTTTTATTCCTTTAACTGCTATAAAATCTGCTATATCAATGATTAAATTTGGTTTAGCATCTTTACCTCTAGGTTTTACAAATTCCAATTCAACAACTGGACGCCAATCCGTGGAAACCAATTCTAAATACGATTTCGGATGTTCTGATATTAATAAATCCTGTCTATTTCCTTGTTCAATCAAAAAGCGTTTTACATAGAACCGTTCTTTAGCACCATCCCAATATATCGCAGACAAGGGTTTGTTAGGATTCCATTTTTCAAGGACGATCATATCGTCATCAAAACGAGAGGTCATGGTTGGCAGGAATGTTTTGGCAATTCCTTTTTGATTCACAACCAATAATAGGTCATCACCTCTGAATTCACCTAGTAACTCTCCTCGACCATCAACATTCAACCTACGAACAACATCATCGAACCAAATTTTACGTGGTTTTAAGGTTGAAACTCCTTTTTCCTTAAGCTCAATCCGTTTTACTGAATACTTTGTCACAATATTCCCTTTGGAGGCTCTTCCCTTTATTAGAACATCGGCAAAATCAATGTCCCATTTCAGTTTCTTGATATTCCCCACTTGGCGAAGGTTAATTGTAACTACTTCAGCTTCACCATTAGGGTTCGCCGTAAAATAATAAACCAGGGATTGAGGCTTACCAGTGGTAAGCGTATATAGTTTATCGCGTGTAACACTTGTTATATTAAACCTTTTGATATAAGAAGGTCCGCCCCTACCATCTTTATAAATCATATTGTATGTAGTGCGCTTATCTTTTTTCTTGAAAACCGCAACATGGATTATATTTTTACCTATGAAGGTCTTGGCATCTACTCTGGTGACCATTGCTTTACCATCTTTTGTAAAGACAATAATGTCATCTATATCGCTACAGTCGGTAACATATTCGTCACGACGCAAGGAAGTGCCGACAAAGCCCTCTTCACGATTCACATAAAGCTTAGTGTTTCTTATAACAACTTTAGTAGCTTCGATATCATCAAAAATCCGAATTTCAGATTTACGCTCTCTTCCCTTACCATACCTGGTTTTCAGATTCTTAAAGTAATCTATGGCAAATGCTATGAGGTTTGACAAATGATGCTTTACTTCAGCTATCTTCTCCTCTAAATTATCAAGATGCTGTTGTGCCTTATCAATATCAAATTTAGAAATTCGCTTTATCCGAATTTCCGTCAAACGAACGATATCCTCTTCGGTCACCGCACGTTTCAAATGTTTGGTATATGGTTTAAGGCCTTTGTCAATTGCCGAAATAACACCCTCCCAAGTTTCTTCTTCCTCAATGTCCCGATAAATTCGGTTTTCAATGAAAATTCGCTCCAATGAGGCAAAATGCCATTGTTCCTCAAGTTCCGATAGCTGAATCTCAAGTTCTGCTTTCAATAACTCAACCGTTAGATCAGTTGATTGTCGCAACATTTCTGAAACACCAATAAAAAGCGGTTTGTTATCCTCAATAATACAGCCTAGAGGGGAAATAGATGACTCACATGATGTAAAGGCATATAATGCATCAATAGTCTTATCTGGCGAAATGCCGCCAGGCAAATGCACAAGAATTTCAACTTCAGCGGCTGTATTATCCTCTATTTTTTTGATTTTTATCTTCCCTTTTTCATTCGCCTTTAAGATAGAATCTATTAAAGAAGAAGTGTTGGTTCCATAAGGTATCTCACTTATAATCAGGGTATTCTTATCTTTTTGGGATATTTTTGCGCGCACACGAATCTTACCTCCACGCAAACCATCATTATAATTGCTTACATCTATTATTCCTGCGGTCGGGAAATCAGGAAACAGTTTGAATCGTTGCCCTTTAAGATGTTTTATAGACGCATCAATCAATTCCTTGAAGTTATGTGGCAATACCTTTGTAGAAAGGCCAACAGCAATACCCTCGGCCCCTTGAGCCAATAGCAAAGGGAATTTCACCGGAAGATTTACAGGTTCCTTTTTACGACCATCATACGACAGTTGCCATTCTGTAATTTTAGGACTAAAAACCACCTCTAGGGCAAATTTGGAAAGTCGCGCCTCAATATATCGAGAAGCTGCAGCCCTGTCCCCAGTTAAAATATTGCCCCAGTTACCTTGAGTGTCGATCAATAGGTCTTTTTGCCCAATTTGTACCATAGCATCGGCTATACTAGCATCTCCATGAGGGTGGTATTGCATAGTATGACCAACAACGTTAGCTACTTTATTGTAACGACCATCATCCAACTCCTTAAGTGAATGTAAAATTCTACGTTGTACAGGTTTAAAACCATCTTCAATGGCAGGAACCGCACGTTCTAATATGACGTAAGACGCATAGTCCAAAAACCAATCCTTATACATCCCTGTAACCTTGGTCAGGGCATCTTGAGAGTCATCTATTCCTAAACTATCTTCAATAGATTGATTTTCGTTTAGCGCTTCGTTCAGTTCTCCATTCTCTTCCATAAAGAAAGAATCGTATTATCTTGATTTATAATTAGTTTTCTTCTACTAAGTCAATTTCCACTTTAAGGTTATTTATAATGAATTCCTGGCGGTCAGGGGTGTTTTTGCCCATATAGAATTTTAGTAGGTTTTCTATTGACATAGCTTTATCGAGCATTACCGGCTCCAATCGAATATCCTCTCCTATAAAATGTTGGAACTCATCCGGTGAAATCTCACCAAGACCTTTAAATCGCGTTATTTCTGGCTTACCCGTTAACTTATCAATTGCATTTTTACGCTCTTCATCACTGTAGCAATAAAACGTTTCTTTTTTGTTGCGAACCCTGAATAAGGGTGTTTGCAATATATAAAGATGATTCTCTTTTATCAATTCAGGGAAAAACTGCAGAAAAAAGGTAATCAATAATAACCGAATATGCATTCCATCTACATCAGCATCAGTTGCAATTACAATATTATTGTAACGAAGGTCTTCCATTGATTCCTCGATATTCAAAGCTGCTTGCAAAAGATTGAATTCCTCATTCTCATAAACAATCTTTTTAGACATTCCATAAGAATTCAAAGGTTTTCCCCGTAAACTGAATACCGCTTGGGTATTCACATCTCGGGATTTGGTTATTGAACCAGAAGCCGAGTCACCCTCTGTAATAAAAAGAGTACTTTCTAAACGGCGATTGTTTTTCATATCGCCTAAATGTACACGACAATCGCGCAGTTTTTTATTGTGCAGACTTGCTTTTTTAGCTCGAGCTCGAGCCAATTTGCGAATTCCTGAAAGTTCTTTTCGCTCCTTTTCAGCCATCATGATCTTTCGTTGTAATTTCTCAGCTGTATCTGGGTTCTTATGCAGATAATTATCCAAATATTTTCCAACAAAATCATTGATGTAGGTGCGTACTGTAGGGAAATCACCTCCCATATCCGTAGATCCCAATTTAGTTTTGGTCTGACTTTCGAAGACAGGTTCCATAACCTTTATGGAAATCGCCGAAATTATCGACTTCCGAATATCACTAGCTTCGTAGTTCTTACCGTAGAAATCACGAATGGTCCTAACCAATGCTTCACGAAAAGCGGATTGGTGCGTGCCGCCCTGGGTAGTATGTTGTCCATTGACAAAAGAATGGTATTCCTCACTATACTGGGTCTTGCTATGCGTAATCGCAACTTCTATATCATCACCTCTTAAGTGTATTATAGGGTATAAAAGATCCTCAGCATTATTATTGTCTTCCAATAAATCCTTCAATCCGTTTTCAGAGTGGAACTTTTCTCCGTTGAAAACTATTGTTAAGCCTGGATTTAAATACACATAGTTCTTGAGCATACGTTCTACATACTCATTTCTATATTTATATTTTTTGAATATGACCTCATCTGGAATAAAGGATACTCTTGTACCCTTACGTTTTGAGGTCTCTACGGGCCCGTCCTCAGAAACTAAATTCCCTTGGCTGAACTCTGCCGTCTTTACTTGATTATCACGTGAGGATTGTACCTCAAAAAAACTGGACAGTGCATTTACGGCCTTTGTTCCTACCCCATTCAATCCCACGGATTTTTTAAATGCGCGACTATCGTATTTACCACCAGTGTTCATTTTAGAGACCACATCTACCACTTTCCCCAATGGAATACCCCGACCATAATCCCGTACCCGAACAATCTTGTCTTTTATGGAAATTTCAATAGTTTTACCAGCACCCATCACAAACTCATCGATGCAGTTATCCAAAGTTTCCTTTAAAAGGATATAGATACCATCATCTGCAGAAGAACCATCGCCCAACTTACCTATGTACATTCCCGGACGTAAGCGGATATGCTCTTTCCAATCGAGTGATCGAATATTATCTTCGGTATATTGGGACTGTGCCATAATGCGTCAGGGTTTACCCCTGCTAATATAAAATTTCAAAGCAAAACTCAAAGTATTTGGCTTGGAAAGTAATTAACAACGAAAGTACCATTTTTGTTGATATAATTCAATGTAGCACCTTCTAGATGTTTTGGCTTTTACTATATCCAATCACAATCTTCTCTTTTACATATTACTTAATCCTTGCCTAGAAATATTGGTCAAACTTTTATTCTTGATACGAGCATAACCCCACAAATAACGACTAACATGCCGAAAATCTGTAATATGGAGATGGTTTCGTCCAGAAAGAAAAATGCAAGGATTATGGTGGATACTGGACCCAAACTTCCAAAAATTGAAAAAGTGGAAGCGCCTAGCCGATTTATCGCCGCTGAAACCAAAAAAGAAGGCACCAAGGTCGAGAAAATTGCCATTGCCATGCCCAAAAGATATACTTCGTTGGGATAGCTAGATAGATAAAATCCATTAATAAATAGATAATGAACCACAATACATATTGTAGATACTATCATCGCATATGAAGTAAATTGCATAACTCCAAATTTTGGTATCAACCAACCGCTACCCACCAAATAGGACGCATATGTAAAGGCACTTAAGAATATTAAAAACCCGCCCAATAGAACGGAGCTTTCATTAGCACCTACTTCATCCCAAAATGTGACAAGCACCCCAAAATATGTTACCACTATGGCAAGAACCTGGAGTTTTGTAATTCTTTTCCTAAAAATGAACCACGACAACAATACAACTATGGTTGGATATATAAATAAAATTATACGCTCCAGTCCTGCTTTTATATGCTGTAGTCCCATAAAATCAAATAAACTGGCCAGATAATATCCAATAAAACCGAAAATAATAATCCACAAATAATCCTTATTCCTTATCTCTTTCGGATGTAAAGGTTTTGACAGGAAGGCTATTAGCAAATAAAAAGGGAAAGCAAATACCATACGGAATAAAAGCAGTGTTAAATGGTCTATCCCGTACGTATAGGCCATTTTCACCATTACAGCTTTAGCTGAGAAAAGTACCACTCCAATTATGGCAAACAAAATACCGCTACCCGTGACCGCCGAACTTCTACCCATACGGCCAACCTAAAACTTTTACTTAAGTATTCGGCGAAAGTATTCTTAAGGATTACAATACCCAATGCCATCTAAAACATGGAAGTCGTTAAAAAAATTGCATTGAATTAACTAGACGTTAAATCTAAAATGCATGACGTCGCCATCCTGCACCACATAATCCTTTCCTTCAACACGCATTTTCCCAGCTTCTTTTACTTTGGCCTCACTCCCATATTTTATATAGTCGTCATAAGCAATGACCTCTGCCCGGATAAATCCTTTTTCAAAATCGGTATGAATTACGCCAGCTGCCTGCGGTGCTGTGGCGCCAACGGGAATTGTCCAAGCACGGACCTCCTTTTCACCTGCTGTAAAATAGGTTTCCAAATCCAATAATCTATAGGCACCACGAATCAATTTGGCTGAACCTGGTTCAGTTAACCCAAGATCTTCCAAGAACATTTGGCGTTCTTCATAAGTTTCCAACTCTGTAATATCGGCCTCTGTCCCTACAGCTAGGACCACTATCTCTGCTTTTTCATTAGCTACGACTTCTTTCACTTTCACTACATATTCGTTACCTGTAACAGCTGATTCCTCGTCAACATTACAGACATACATCACCGGTTTATCGGTGATAAACTGTAATGGTTTTACATAATCGCGTTTATCATCATCAGAGAGCTCAATAGCTCTAACAGAAACCCCCGCTTCAAGTCCTACCTTTATTTTCAATAATGCCGCTTCCTCTTTTTGCGCTTCTTTATTACCGATCTTGGCTGCTCTTTTTACCTTATCAAGTTTCTTCTCTAAAGTTTCGAGATCTTTCAACTGTAGCTCCATATCAATGGTCTCCTTATCGCGAAGAGGATCAACTGAACCATCCACATGAACAACATTATCATTGTCAAAGCATCGAAGTACATGTAAAATAGCGTCCGTTTCCCGAATATTCCCTAAAAATTGATTTCCAAGTCCTTCACCTTTGCTCGCCCCTTTTACCAAGCCTGCGATATCAACGATTTCAACGGTTGCCGGTAAAACCCTTTCTGGATTTACAAGTGACTCCAACTTTTCGAGTCTGGCGTCAGGTACATTAACCACTCCAATATTAGGTTCAATGGTACAGAACGGGAAGTTGGCACTTTGCGCCTTTGCATTGGACAAACAATTAAACAAGGTTGATTTACCAACATTGGGGAGACCTACGATACCAGCTTTCATGATAATTTATTTAAAAACGGTGCAAATATAGTTCTTACCCTTGTATATTTATCATAGTTGGGAAAACAAATAATCCATTAAATATAAATATAACGGAACATTGAAAACAAAGATGTATGAGAAACCATAAAATAGGACTGCAGGGAATTTTGTTTGATGCTAAATCATCTTTTATGCAAGGTTCTGCCTTGGCTCCTCCTCAAATTCGAAAAGCGTATAATAGTCACTCCGCGAATTATTATTCAGAATCCGGGATGGAGCTGACCCCAGATATTTGGTCAGACATGGGTGATTTTAAAATCAAGGACTATTTTGAGATCGAAGCAATAACAGATAATAATCTCACAAAAGAACATGCCATGATCACGTTGGGCGGAGACCACTCAATTACCTACCCAATTCTTAAAGCTGTTTACAATAGCTATGGCCGAGTGAATATTCTGCACATCGATGCCCATAGTGATCTGTATGATGAATTCGAAGGTGATAAATTTTCACATGCATGCCCTTTAGCCCGGATAATGGAAGAAAAGCTGGCCAACCGATTGGTTCAGGTCGGTATAAGAACATTGTCTACCCATCAGAAAGAACAAGCCGAAAAATTTGACGTAGAAATTATAGCCATGAAAGATTTCAATAGTGAATCTATACCAAAATTCGATGCTCCCATTTATATATCATTGGATATTGATGCTTTAGATCCCGCCTACGCACCTGGAGTATCACACCATGAACCTGGAGGTTTAAGTACAAGACAAGTGCTTCAAATTATCCAAAATATTGCAGTTCCAATCATTGGCGCCGATATTGTGGAGTATAATCCAACCCGGGATATCAATGGAGTAACAGCCATGGTCTGTGCTAAATTTTTAAAGGAAATTGCTGCAAGGATTATAGCTAATAGCACTTGATTATTCCTAATCGTCGGGATGCATGAACTTCTGCTTCCCAAGAAGTTCTTCTTCGGTTTCAACCTGATCTTCATCAGGCACACAACAATCTACAGGGCAAACTGCAGCACATTGAGGCTCATCATGAAAGCCTTTGCACTCGGTACATTTATCTGGCACTATATAATAAAGTTCATCACTTACTGGTTCTTGAACATCATTGGCAATGACCGATTTACCATTTGGCAAGACCACATTTCCATCTAAGGAAGTGCCATCGCTATAACGCCATTCATCGGCGCCCTCATAAATTGCGGTATTTGGGCACTCAGGCTCACATGCCCCACAATTAATACATTCATCTGTAATTATTATAGCCATAATTTTCTTTTTCTTTTCAATTGAATTAACTTCAGCATGCTTATTTTTGCCCAAAGGTAAACCCAAATAGATTTCCGTACAACTATTATGATAGATCACAAGGAAAGAGTAAAGGCATTTATAAAACTTGGAGAATTCCTTAGGGAGTACAGCGAAAGCAATAAAAAAGATCATCTTGACACACCAAATCATGCATGGCAAAGTAAATTAAGCGATGTCATTCTTCTTGCAGGTCATAAAAACGGATGGTTTACCGAAGACAATATAAATTTTGCCATTAGGAGTTGGGCTGAATTATTGACAACTGAAAACCTTGAACAATGGTTGTCAAACTATGATTTGGTCAAAAATAAGCACAAAACTGTGGCATTGATCATGGCGGGAAACATTCCTTTGGTCGGTTTCCATGATTTTATATCCGTACTTCTTTCGGGCAACAAAGCTCTTGTTAAATTATCTTCAAACGATGCAATTTTGCTGCCTTTTATTGCAGAATTTTTAGTGGATCAAGTTGCATCCCTCAAGGAAGAAATTGATTTTACGGAAAACAAATTGGAAAATTTTGATGCCATAATAGCTACAGGCAGTGACAATACCTCCCGCTATTTTGAACATTATTTTGGACATAAACCCAATATTATTCGTAAAAACCGAAATTCCATCGCTATTTTGACCGGTGAAGAATCCAAAGAACAGCTTAAAGCCTTGGGTGACGACATATTTAGGTACTATGGCCTTGGTTGTAGGAGTGTTTCTAAAGTCTTTGTGCCAAAAGAATATAAGTTCGACGGTTTTTTTAAAGCCTTATTCGACTTCAATCCCATTATAAACCAAACAAAATACGCCAACAATTACGATTATAATAAAGCTGTTTATTTAATGAGCGAATTTAAAATTCTTGAAAACGGATTCTTAATGCTAAAAGAAGATGAAGGCTTCTCCTCGCCAATAGCAACTTTATTTTATGAGGAATACTCATCCGTAAATGACTTGAAGCGCAAACTTTTATCAGATAGTAATAAAATACAGTGTATTGTCGCAAATGGAATTCTAGAAGATGAGATTAATTTTGGTCAAACCCAAAAACCAAGTCTCACTGATTATGCCGATGGAGTTGATACTGTTGAATTCCTGTTAAAAACATAGTGTAATAATTCCAATAATTATACCAATTGTTCCCTTTAAATTCATGACCTTTGCGGTCTAAATTTCAATAAAAAATGAAGAAACATAATTTTAGTGCAGGACCTTGTATATTACCACAAGAGGTGCTGTTAAAAGCCTCCGAGGCAATAATGGATTTTAATGGCTCAGGTCTATCACTTATTGAAGTTTCACATAGGGGCAAGGATTTTGTTGATGTAATGGAGAATGCGCGAGCGCTTGCCATTGAGCTACTTGGTCTTGAGGGCAAAGGTTATAAGGCCTTGTACTTACAAGGTGGTGCAAGTCTAGAATTTCTAATGGTCGCCTATAACTTATTGGAGACAAAAGCTGGGTATTTGAATACAGGTACCTGGAGCAGCAAAGCCATTAAAGAAGCCCAATTGTTTGGTGAGGTCATTGAAGTAGGTTCTTCAAAAGATGAAAACTTCAATTATATTCCAAAGGGATATAGTGTTCCAAAAGGATTGGATTATCTTCATTTAACCTCAAACAATACCATTTTTGGAACGCAACTGAAAAAATTCCCGAAAGTTGATACTACCTTGGTATGCGATATGAGTTCTGATATTTTCTCAAGACAACTGGATTATTCGCAATTCGACTTAATTTATGCCGGTGCCCAAAAGAATATGGGGCCTGCGGGAACAACCTTAGTTGTAGTTAAAGAGGATATTTTGGGTAAGGTCTCTAGAAAAATACCCGCAATGTTGGATTATAGAATACATATCGGCAAGGACAGTATGTTCAACACACCTTCTGTTTTTGCAGTTTACACTTCTTTGATGACATTGAAATGGTTGAAAGATTTAGGTGGAATAGCTGCCATTGAAGAGATCAATGATAAAAAAGCGCAACTGCTATATTCAGAGATAGACTTGAATCCAGTGTTCGATGGGTTTGCAAAGAAAGAAGATCGTTCTAACATGAATGCAACTTTCACTTTGACCAATGATAAGTTAAAAGATACTTTCGATGCCATGTGGAAAGAAGCAGGCATTAATGGACTAAACGGTCACAGATCAGTTGGTGGCTACAGAGCATCAATGTATAATGCACTATCACTCGAGAGTGTTGGTGCTTTAGTAGACGTAATGAGTGAAATGGAAAGAAAAGGATGATTTTAATCCTAAGGGATTAGCTTTAAGTGATAAGTACTAAAGAATGATTGAAGAAAGGAGTTTTAAATTTGCTATAAAAATAATAGCACTTGTAAAAATCCTCCGTAAACAAAAAGAGTACATTTTCGCGGATCAACTATTGCGTTCTGCAACAAGTATTGGGGCTAATGTAGCTGAGGCCGGAGCAGGTCAATCAAAAAAGGATTTCATAGCAAAAATGTCAATTGCTTCGAAAGAGTCCCGAGAAACTAGGTATTGGTTAAGATAGCTTAAAGAGAGTGGATTAATAAATGAAAATTTAGACTTTTATCTTGATGAGATCGAACAAATTATCAAAATCCTGACAAAAATTGTCTAAACAAGTCAAAAAAATCAAGAACTTGGAAATTAACATTCAAAACTTAAAATTTGAATATGAAAATATTAGCAAACGACGGCATATCACAAACAGGTATCAGGGATCTAGAAGCAGAGGGCTTTGAAGTGAATACCTCAACAGTGGCCCAAGATCAACTCGTGAACTACATCAATGAAAATGAAATCGTTGGATTATTGGTTCGTAGTGCGACCCAAGTACGAAAAGATATCATTGACAATTGTCCATCACTAAAACTTATTGGTCGTGGAGGCGTTGGTATGGATAATATCGATGTGGCCTATGCCAAGGAAAAAGGATTGCACGTTATCAATACACCAGCGGCTTCTTCGGAATCAGTGGCCGAATTGGTTTTTGCCCATTTATTCGGTGGCGTTCGTTTTTTGTATGATGCCAATAGAAATATGCCTTTAGATGGCGACAGCAAATTCAAACAGCTTAAAAAAGCTTATGCTGGTGGTTCCGAGCTTAGAGGAAAGACGCTTGGTGTTATAGGATTTGGTAGAATTGGACAAGCTACAGCAAAAATTGCCTTAGGAATCGGTATGAAAGTAATTTACTCCGATCCTTATATTGAAAAGGCTTCCATCGGAGTTAACTTCTATGATGGCCAATTAGTCTCTTTTGATTTTAATAGTATTTCTAAAGCAGAACTTCTGCAAAATGCTGATTTTATATCACTACATGTACCAGCCCAGAAGGATTACATAATCGGTGAGAATGAATTCAACATCATGAAAGAAGGTGCTGGAATAGTGAATGCTGCCAGAGGCGGAGTAATTGATGAGGTAGCTTTAGTAGATGCTTTGGAAACTGGAAAAGTTTCTTTCGCTGGCTTGGATGTTTTTGAATCTGAGCCCAACCCGGAAATTAAAATCCTTATGCATCCACAGATTTCCTTGACTCCTCATATTGGTGCGGCAACAGGTGAAGCTCAGGATAGAATTGGTAGTGAATTGGCTTCCCAGATTATTTCTCTTTTGAAATAATATATTGAATTTCTTAGTCCCTATACTGAAACACTTTTTGTACATTACAAGACTGAATTATAAATTAACTATAACATGTCTGGATTATTAGATTTACTAAACAGCCCTATGGGCAAACAACTGATTAGTGGTGTAGCTGGCCAAACTGGTCAACCTGAGAACAAAACCGCTGATGTATTAAGCATGGCAATGCCTTTGATTTTAGGTGCCATGAAAAAAAATGTGTCATCCCCTCAAGGAGCACAAGGATTAATGAGCGCACTATCATCTAAACACGACGGAAGTATTTTGGACGATCTTGGTGGATTGTTCGGTGGTGGTGTTGATGATTCTGTAATGAATGATGGTGCAGGAATTCTAGGTCACGTTTTCGGTGGAAAACAACCACAAGTAGAAAGTGCCTTGAGTCAAAAATCAGGTGTAGATGCCGGTTCTATTGCTAATATCCTTAAAATAGCAGCTCCCATCGTTATGGGATTTTTAGGCAAACAAACTTCTCAAAACAAAGTTAGCGATGCCAGTGGAATGAATAGCTTACTGGGAGGTATGCTAGGCGGACAACCACAACAAAACCAAAGCCTTATTACAACTTTATTGGATGCTGATGGTGACGGAAGCATTTTGGATGACGTTGCAGGTATGGTTATGAGCGGAGGTAAAAAGAAAGGTGGTCTCGGAGGACTATTAGGAGGCTTATTCGGAAAATAACAGTACCATCATTGATAGTAATGTATAGCCGGTTGAAATTTCAACCGGCTTTTTTTGTATCTTTCTATTAAAAACGTGTAAGGAGTTCATTTTCAAACTGACTGATTATGAGATTATTTACACTCTAAAAAAAGCTATAGAAATGAAAAAAATGATTTTAAAAACAAGTGGACTTTTATTTACAATTCTAATAATCGCCAGCAGCTGCGGTAGTAGCAAAGAATCTATTACTATTTCGGACGATGAAAAAATGGCCTTTAAAAAACAGGAAGGGGATACCATAACCATTGCCAATACTGAGACTGAATATGAAATCATCATTATTGAACCTGGTTTTAACTTTTGGTTACAGAGCATTGCCAAGCCGGAAGGATACTACTCGCAGTCCTACTTGGAAAACAGAAACAATCTTTATGTAATCGAATGGAACCAACGTGTATTGCAACCGATGCGCTTTGACCCTAATTTGTACCAATTGCGAATAGATTATTCCGCTGACATTGATTACGGGTATGAGGTAAACTATAAACTCCATAATTATTTTATATATTTTCAACGCAAATACAACCAACGCTTAGGACCTTTCGTCCCTCGGATTTAAAAAGTATATTTGCCGCTTAATAGAATCCTAGAATGGAGAAATTAAAGCAACGCTGGGGCATTGAATCCAATTTTCAAATAATAGTGATTTTCGTCGTATTCGCTGTCACAGGTTCTGCGGCAGCAAAATTGGCAGCACCAGTAACTGAAATGATTGGCCTTGAGAGGGAAACTACCAATGCATGGTTTTATTGGATAACCCGTATTCTGCTCATATTTCCCATTTATCAGGTTTTATTGGTGGCTTTTGGGTGGCTGTTTGGCCAGTTCAGGTTTTTCTGGAATTTTGAAAAGAAAATGCTAAAACGTTTGGGTTTAGGTTTTCTACTTAAATAAATTAGACATTTCTTAACAGTAATCAAATCTAATTAATGGTTAACTTTGAAGTATGAAATTATTTCACAATAAAAATTTCATACACACTATTTGCCTGCTTTTGGTGACCTTATTGCTTACTCCATCAGTAGTAAAATTGGGCCATTTGATCTCTGAACATGAACACTTGGACTGCTCTGCCGTTGGCGAGCTCCATATTCATGAAGTTGAATTGGATTGTGACTTCCATGATTTTAATCTGTCGCCACAAATTCATTCTTCCTTAGTTGAAGTCCCAAGGCCATTGATAGTCAATATTCCGAAAAAAATTACTTTTCAATATACTTTTTTAAGTAAGTACCAAAAACTTCATTTTGCTCTTAGGGGTCCCCCATCAGCTTCATAGATTATTCGATTTAGTTTATTATTCAATTTTAAATCAATATGTTATGAAGTATATAATTCTATTCATAGTAATGGCAATTCCCTTTCATAAGGGTTTTACCCAAAACAAATTATCAGGAACGATAGATGATGCGGAAAATAAAGCTCCGTTAGAACAGGTATCCATTTATATTCCAGAATTGGAAAAAGGTACCGCAACCAATGAAAATGGTATTTATGAACTTAAAGATCTTCCAACAGGTAGTTTTATATTGGTCGTTTCCTCAATCGGTTTTGAAACATTTTCCAAGACCATAAATATAAGCGCAGGAGAAAACGTATTCAATGTTTCCCTGAATTCCACTGCCATTGAAATGGAAGAGGTCATTGTATCAACGCCTTTTCACAAATTGCAGAGTGAAAATGTGATGAAAGTTGAACGGGCCGATATAGAAGAGCTCAAAGACCTGGGAGCTGTCACACTTTCCGATGGTCTTACAAAAATTGCAGGCGTTGAAAGTGTCTCGACCGGTGTGGGTATCGGCAAGCCCGTTATCCGCGGATTGAGTGCTAACAGGGTTTTAGTGTATACCCAAGGTGTACGTATGGAAAATCAGCAATTTGGTGCTGAACACGGACTAGGAATCAACGGTTCAGGGATAGAAAGTGTTGAAGTGATAAAAGGTCCTGCCTCCCTACTCTATGGGTCAGATGCGATGGGTGGTGTACTCTATTTTAATCCGGAAAAATTTACGACAGCAAATAATACCGAAGGGGATCTGAATTTAAATTATTTTACAAATACCGAGGGAATGAGCGCCAATATAGGATTAAAATCTTCAGGGGAAAAATTAAAATTCCTTGTACGCGGAGGTTATGCTTCGCACATTGATTATAAAACCGGAAATGATGCTAGATTAACCAATTCACGATTTAAGGAGTATGACCTAAAAACTGGATTGGGTTACCAATCCACTGAATTCAAGACCGAGTTGAGGTATAATTATAATGCAAAGAATTTGGGAATACCCGAAGAAATAGGTGAACAGAATAATTCGCGTGTTCCTGAATTACCTAATCAGGAGATCAACAACCATGTCCTAACTTCAAAATCCAAATTATTCTTTGAAAATTCCAGTTTGGAAGGCACCTTTGGTTATGTCTTTAACAATCGCAAAGAATTTGAGGATGATCAAGACGAAGCGGCTTTGGAAATGCATTTGGCTACTTTCAATTACAATGTACAATATGAATTACCACAATTGGGAAAACTTGAGACCATCGTAGGACTTCAGGGTATGCGCCAGACCAATAAGAACTTCGGTGAAGAACAATTGATACCCGATGCAAATACCAATGACATTGGGTTGCTGACCACATCGCATATTCATTTTAAAGATGAAAGTGGTATGCAGTTGGGAATTCGTTTTGATCATAGGAACATTGAAGGCGATATAAATATCAGCCCACCGCAAAGCAGTTTTTATGAAAAATTAGATCGTAACTTTAATAGTTTTAATGCCGCCATTGGTTATAAATTCAAACTATCTAAAAAAAGTATCGTACGAATGAACCTGGCTTCAGGATTTCGAGCACCAAATTTAGCCGAGTTAACTTCCAACGGGGTTCATGAAGGCACCAATAGATATGAAATTGGTAATCCAAATTTGGAGAATGAACAAAATGTACAGGCAGATATTTCCTTAGAATATAAAAACAAGCACATTGAATTCTTCCTAAATGGATTCTATAATACCATAAAGGACTATATTTTTATTGAACCCAACGGTGAAATCATTGGCGAAGATGATGTGTTTGTCTACCAACAAGAGAACGCTGAATTATATGGTAGTGAAATAGGTTTTCATCTACATCCCCATCCATTGGATTGGTTACATTTCGAAAGTAGTTTTGAAACCGTCATTGGCAAACAAAATAATGGAACATATTTACCACTTATTCCAGCAAACAGTCTTATCAATACCATAAGGGTAGAATCAAACAACAGCAAAAAATCGCTTAAGAACGAATATGCCTACATCACCTTAAAATCAGTTTTTGACCAGGATAATGTTGGCGATTTCGAAAACCCTACCAAAGGATATAATTTGGTGAATCTTGGTTTTGGCGGTGATGTATTGGTATTGAATATTCCGTTGGAAGTTCGTCTAAGCGCTCAGAACATATTTGACAAAACCTATATCTCGCATTTATCAAGATTGAAAACCGATGGGATAGCCAATATTGGCAGAAACGTTTCATTGGCAGTTAGTATACCTCTATAAAACTAAAAAAGTGAAGCTAATCAGTCAGCATCGACCTCGATTATCTTTCCTTTTCTAGAACCTTTAAGAATATAGGTATATATCCACATGATTGTAAAGGTCGGTACAATATCCAATCCAGGAATAATTTCCTCGATAAAGGTAAACACTCCGGCAGCCTGCCCTACTTTTCCCTTGTATAATCTTGTCATCAGCCAACCTGCCAAAGGTGCCCAGATAATATCGGAAAAATCACCAATAAAGGGCACTGCGAATGAAAGCATTCCAATGCCATCGAATAATAATCCTAACAAAAGGAACTGGTACTTGTTATCTTTGTTTTTTGACATATTCAAAATTATGGATTCACCTTTAGCAATGCAACAAGGATGCCAAGTTTAATGCAGAAATAATGCGCTTCTTAGGACAGATTAGAACTTATCAATTTCAAGAATTCATTACGGGTTTCCTCTTTTACGAAACTACCCCTAAACCCTGATGTGGTGGTTACAGAGTTTTGTTTTTGTACTCCTCGCATCATCATACACATATGTGCAGCTTCGATAACAACAGCAACTCCCTGTGGTTTTAAGGTATCATTGATACAATCCAAAATCTGCTCTGTCAATCGTTCTTGAACCTGTAATCTTCGTGCAAATACATCTACAATACGGGGCAATTTGCTTAAACCTACAATATGCCCATTCGGAATATAGGCGATATGTGCTTTTCCAAAGAAAGGCAACATATGATGCTCACAAAGCGAATAGAGTTCAATATCCTTTACGATGACCATTTCATTATAGGATTCCTTGAACATAGCGCTTTTTAATATATCCGCGGCATCCTGTTGATACCCTTGTGTAAGAAACAACATGGCCTTAGCGGCTCTCTCTGGGGTTCTCATCAAACCTTCCCGAGAAACATCCTCCCCTATTTCTTCAATGATCTTTGAATACCGATCTTTAACATCATTTGTTATTTCCAAGTTGTATTCTTCTAGACTTTTATATGGTGCCATTTTTTTGTTTTAGTTAGCGTAAATTACGTTTTACATAACCATAGTCAGTATATTACCATGAAAATTACACTTTAGCAATTTACATTAAAATCGATAAAATGAAACAACAATCTAAGGTTGTTATGCACATACTCGTTTTCGTATGTCCACACTATTGTTTAATTTTCAAGCTGCAAAAAAAGCTTTCATGATCCAAGCCACCAATATTGAAAAATTTTACGGTGATTTACAAGTATTAAAAGGTGTTGACCTTCATATAAAAAAAGGTGAAATTGTTTCTATTGTCGGACCATCTGGGGCTGGTAAAACAACGCTTTTGCAAATTTTGGGAACATTGGATGTTCAAAGCAACAAAGTAGATAGTAGATTGATTATCAATGGCATTGAAGTCAGTGACCTATCGGATAAGGAACTGGCCAAATTCAGAAATCAGCATATTGGTTTTATCTTTCAGTTTCATCAATTATTACCAGAATTCACTGCATTGGAGAATGTATGTATACCTGCTTTCATTAAAAATACACCAAAAAATGAAGCTGAAAAAAGGGCTAAAGAATTATTGGAATTTTTAGGACTTTCGCATCGCATTCATCATAAACCCAATGAACTGTCTGGAGGTGAACAGCAACGCGTTGCTGTGGCAAGGTCTTTGATCAATAACCCCTCGATCATATTTGCTGACGAACCCAGTGGCAATTTGGATTCTGAAAGTGCCGATAATTTACACAAACTCTTCTTTGAGCTCCGTGACAAATTTGGTCAGACTTTTGTAATTGTTACCCATAACCTAGAATTGGCGGATCTCGCTGATCGCAAACTTACTATGGTCGATGGACGAATTACGGACTCCGTTGGTATTGAGTGGACCGATTTTACGAACAGGCCATTACTATGACCCAAAAAGAACTCAAGGAGTTTTTGGATGCAAAGGTTGAGCAGTATAATTCTCCAAACTTTTTGGCGAGCGACCCTATCCAGATTCCCCATAAATTCAGTAACAAGGAAGATATTGAGATAAGTGCCTTCTTAACGGCAACCATCGCCTGGGGTAATAGAAAGAGCATCATCAATAATGCCGATAAAATGATGTCTTTGTTGGACTATGCGCCTTTAGATTTTGTCCAGAACCATACGGATTCTGATTTAGACAATTTGAAGAATTTCGTACACCGAACATTCAGTGGTAGTGATTTCTCGTTTTTTGTTCGAAGTTTAAAGAACATTTACACCAACCATAAGGGATTGGAAAGTGTTTTCGCTACTAATACGGGCAAGGGATCCTTACAAAATTCAATTTCAGAATTCAAAAAAGTATTTTTTGAAATACCCCATCCTGTACGAACCACCAAACATATATCTGACCCCTTAAAAGGTTCTGCCGCAAAGCGAATTAATATGTTTTTACGATGGATGGTCAGGGATGCTTCAACCGGGGTTGATTTTGGTATATGGAATAAAATTTCACCAGCCCAGCTTTCTTGCCCATTAGACGTGCATTCGGGCAATGTGGCCCGAAAACTCAAACTACTCAAACGGAAACAAAACGATGCCAAGGCCTTGGCAGAATTGGATGCTTCACTACGCAAATTAGATCCAATGGATCCAGTGAAATATGATTTTGCGCTTTTCGGGCTTGGTGTATTTGAAAAGTTTTAATTTGGACTCCTTATTATTTTTTATCATCACACAATTTTCCCTACATTTATTCCTAGACTAAAATCAACCTTAAAATGAAAAAATTACTACTTTCAATATGCCTTATTCTGTGCTTATCATTCATAAATGCACAAGAACGAAAACTACCAATCGATACTGTAGTTACCACCCAACACAGTGTAACTATTAATAGCACTCCCATTAACTATACGGCAAAAACAGGTACTCAACCAGTATGGGATGAAGAAGGCAAACCCATCGCCTCTTTACATTATACCTACTACACAAGAAACAATGTTAAAGACCGTGCTTCAAGGCCATTATTAATTTCTTTTAATGGTGGTCCTGGCTCAGGCTCAGTTTGGATGCATTTGGCCTATACTGGACCTAGGATTTTGAAGATTGATGATGAAGGTTATCCCGTACAACCCTACGGAGTTAAACATAATCCGTATTCGGTGTTGGATGTAACCGATATTGTTTACGTAAATCCCGCAAATACAGGGTATTCGCGTACCATTCCTGAAACTGGAAAAGATGTAGATCGTGATACGTTTTTTGGAATCAATGCCGACATAAAATATCTGGCCGAATGGTTGAATACGTTCGTTACAAGAAATAATAGATGGCGCTCTCCAAAATACATTATTGGTGAAAGTTATGGTGGCACACGGGTTATGGGGCTTTCCCTAGCGTTACAAAATCAACAATGGATGTACTTAAACGGGGTGATTATGGTGTCACCAGCAGATTACAAAGTAATACGTAATGGCGGACCGGTTTCAGACGCGATGAACCTTCCTTACTACACCGCGGCAGCTTGGCACCATAAGGCATTATCCCCGGAATTACAAAACAAGGACTTGATGGAGATTCTGCCCGAATCTGAAGCGTATACCATAAACACATTGATTCCTGCGCTTGCCAAAGGCGGATATATTGGTGAAACTGAAAAGAATGCCGTTGCCAAAAAAATGGCCCTTTATTCGGGTTTATCTGAAAAAGAGATTCGTGATCAAAACTTAGTAGTCCCAACGGGATATTTTTGGAAAAACCTTTTAAAGGAAAAGGGAGGTTACAATATCGGAAGATTGGATTCCCGTTATTTAGGTATTGATCGCCAATTAAGCGGCCCAAGACCTGATTATAGCGCTGAATTGACGTCTTGGTTGCATAGTTTTACACCCGCTATCAATTATTATTTACAGGAAGAGTTAAAATTCAAAACTGATATTAAATACAATATGTTCGGCCCTGTGCGCCCTTGGAATAATGAGAATGACAATACCCGGGATAATCTTCGTCAGGCCATGGCCCAAAACCCTTATTTGAATGTGTTGGTACAATCGGGCTATTATGACGGAGCCACAACGTATTTCAATGCTAAATATACTATGTGGCAAGTTGATCCCAGTGGCCGTATGAAAGACCGATTTGAATTTAAGGGATATCGTAGTGGACATATGATGTATTTACGTCGAGAAGATCTACAGAATGCCAATAACGATATACGTGCATTCATTAAGCGAACCATATCAAATGGGGCAAGTGCCAAATATTAGTGCTTAACACAGGACTAATCAATCTTTTGGCCATGGGAATCTCCTTTCTAAAAATGTAATACCTTAAAAAAAGACAGTAAACCATACAATTAAGATTTCCTTTATTCGTTTAGGGTTATAGAAAATTATTTAATGAGATAATCCCAAACGTTATGAAAACTAGAATTAGAATTGGATTTGCTTTATTGGCTTTTATTATGGTATTCAATATTTCATGTGATAAGTCAGATGATAATGACAATCCAAACACAGATGCACTAGTATTGCCTCCTTATGAATCAATGGCAGTAGATTTCAGTGATTTTTTAGACGATTCATCAAATTCAGGTAAATTAAATTCGACTACCGCCAAAGTAGGTGGTAATTGGTTATATCCTAGATTGGTTATAGGTATTTGGAATACTGCCTTATTCACTAACCTAGCTGTTCCGATTGCATCATTTAAAGCGGCATTTGCACACAAGGCAGAATTAATAGGGGAAAATATCTGGCAATGGACCTATACGGTTGATGGTTTTACAAGCGAATATACTGCTAGGCTTACTGGGGAATTGACCAGCGAAGAAGTGATTTGGAACATGTATGTAACCAAAGCTGGAATTGGTGCTTTTGAAGAGTTCCTTTGGTTCTCAGGTGTTTCTGATTTAGATGGAAACAGTGGGGAATGGGTACTTAACCAAAGTCCAGATCGCCCCAATCGAATGATTAGAATTGAATGGAGCCGTGAAAATGACGAAATAGGAAGTATCAGATACTCTTGGGTACGTGAATTGAATGATGAAGAAAGTGATGACCTATTCAGAGGCAGTTACTTGGAATATGGACTACAGGAAGGTGATTATGATGTATTTTATAATCTTCATGTCTATGACCTTCAATGGGAAGCATTTGTTGATGTTAACGTTGAATGGAACAGTATGGATTTCAACGGTCGAGTAATGGCCCCAACACATTTTGAGGATGAACAATGGCATTGCTGGGATAGCACAGGCGAAGATGTAGACTGCGAATAAAAAATCTTGAACAAAAATCAAAGCCCTGACATAATAGTCAGGGCTTTTTTGTTTCTTCCAATAAAGCTAAATTACTATATTTAAGACTTATCAAATTTTATACTTAATATTCGCTTAAAACCTTCTGAATGAAATCATTTTTAGTATTATTTTCATTATTAATAATAGGTATGTCAAATGCCCAGGATTGGGCAAATCTTGAACAGTTCAAGATAGACAACACCAAAATAGGAAAGCCTGCAACTAATGAAAACAGAGTTGTTTTTATGGGTAATTCGATTACCATTGGGTGGCTGAATATTATGCCTGAATTTTTTGAAGGAAAACCTTATATCAATAGAGGTATAAGTGGCCAAACAACTCCGCAGATGTTATTGCGCTTTCGCCAGGATGTTATCGCATTGCAGCCAAAAGTTGTTGTAATATTGGCCGGAACCAACGATATTGCCGGCAACACAGGACCATCTACTCTGGAAATGATCGCAGACAATATAAAATCGATGGCCGAGTTGGCTGAATCACATGGTATAAAGGTTATTCTTTCTTCGACCTTACCAGCTTATGATTATCCATGGAAACCAGGTTTACAACCCGCCGGAAAAATTGTGGCACTCAACAAGCTGTTGCGAGAATACGCTGAGCAAAAAGGACATATTTATTTGGATTATTTTTCTGCAATGGCAGATGAGCGTAAAGGATTACCAAAAAAATATGCCCATGATGAAGTGCACCCTACAAAGTTGGGTTATAAGGTAATGGCCCCTTTGGCCGAAGCTGCAATTTCAGAAGCATTGAACAACTAGTCTATTGGAAAAACAAAAAACGATTAGGATTGCATCAATAGATGTAATGAGGGCATTGACAATGTTGCTCATGATTTGGGTAAATGATTTTTGGACCCTGACCAATACCCCTAAATGGTTAATGCATGCCAAACCAAACGAAGATTATCTAGGATTTTCAGATGTTATTTTTCCACTTTTCCTTTTTATTGTAGGGTTGAGCATTCCTTTTGCCATTAAAAATAGGCTTGCAAGAAAAGAATCCATTTTAGTTATGGCAAAACATGTTGTCATTAGGTCTATTTCCCTTTTAATTATTGGAGTTTTCATGGTAAACTATGAAACACATAATGAAACTATGGGATTGGGAAAATGGTTGTGGTGCTTAATAATGGCCTTTGCCGTTTCTTTAATTTGGCTGCAATGGAAAAAGAGCCCCGTGACCCAAAAGTGGCACAATATCCTACAATCACTAGGTTGGCTCATTTTGATATTTCTGGCTATTTTTTATAAAGGCGGAATAGATGGTGAAGGTTGGATGAGCACGCAATGGTGGGGTATTTTAGGCTTAATTGGTTGGGCATATTCCATTAATGCACTGGCATATCTATTAACAAAAGGCAAGCTAATTTTTATGGTTGTCCTATGGCTATTGTTCAATCTATTATCCATTGCCGATGCATTGGATTATTTGGATATAATGCCATCCTCTGTCAGTTATTTTTCAACTTGGTTTACTGGAACAATCCCTGCATTTACGACAGCTGGTTTAATTGCCTCCCTCCTTTTCCAAAAAATTTCCAAAGAAAGCATTTCTAAAGCTTTACTGACACTCATGGCTTTTGGCCTAGTAAATATTGCAGCAGGTCTGTTAACAAGGCAAATATGGGGAATATCCAAGGTTCCAGGAACACCATCTTGGTTAATGGTATGCACGGGAATCGGATTTATTTCTTTTGTAATTATATATTTTGTGGTGGATATAAAAAAGCAAAGTTCTTGGGCAAAGATTATTATTCCTGCTGGTACAGCAACCTTAACGTGTTATTTAATCCCGTATTTCACATATCCCATTCGTAATCTCACTGGAATAGAATTACCTGACTTCCTGAATAATGGTATGATCGGTTTACTTAGCTCGCTATGTTTTGCCTTGTTGATCGTAATATTTACTGGGTGGCTTCAGAAAAAAGGCTTTTCATTGAAACTCTAGAGCTAACCTAAAAATCTTCTTCTTTCACTTTGCCAAATTAAACAAAGCACAATTCTTTTTGGTAATTTTAGGATAAATACCAAACATTATGAAACGTATATTATTAATCACATTCTTCCTTTTTTCCGGTTTTCTAATTACTGCACAAGAACCCTTTGAAATCAAAGGCTTTTGTATTTCTGCACCTGCTTCGGATAAAGTTGGGGAGTTTGTCGACTTTATAAAAAGTGAGTTAGCACCGAATGGTATTAACACCCTGGTTTTGAGAGTAGATTATAACTACACCTATAAAAAGAGGCCTAAACTGCGTGATGAAAATCCTTTAACTTATATTCAAGTAAAACAATTGGTAAATACATGTAAAGAATTTAATATCAACATAATACCTCAAGTAAATTTACTTGGGCATCAAAGTTGGCATTCTGAACATACAAAATTATTACAGGAATACCCTGAATTTGATGAGACCCCACATATACAGCTACCAGAAAAGTATAAATGGCCCAATGACGACGGCTTGTATTGTAAAAGTTATTGTCCATTGCACCCTAAAGTGCATGATGTTGTTTTTGACCTAATGGATGAAATTTTGGATGTATTCGAAGCAAATGCCTTTCATGCCGGTATGGATGAGGTTTTCTATTTAGCGGATGAAAATTGTCCGCGTTGTAAAGGAATGGACCCTGCTACTTTATTTGCAGGCGAATTGACAAAAATCAGTGATCATTTGAGCAAAAGAGGTGCACGTTTATGGATTTGGGGGGACCGATTAATTGATGGAGCTGTCACTGGCATTGGAATGTGGGAGGCATCTATGAACAATACGGCGAGAGCAATTGACATGATTCCCAAATCCGTTGTTATATGCGATTGGCATTATGAAAAAGCATATCCTACGGCCGCCTTATTTGCCATGAAAGGTTTTGATGTGATAACGTGCCCATGGCGCAAGCCCGACGTGGCTGTATCACAAGTGGCAATGATGTATGATTTTAAAAAGAACTCAACACCAGAAATGGCAGCTCATTATTTAGGTATGATGCAGACCTATTGGTCATCTCCTGCTCGATTTATTGAAGAACAAAAAAATTCCACCGAGAATATGGAAAACTCGGCAGAATGTTTTAAAGCTATGGTCAACACAATGAATGCAATTGAATCAGGAAGCAAATAGTATTATAATCGAAAATGTAAATCTATTATTAATAGTCCCTATTTACTCTGCTACGCAAGGCATTTGCTTCGGCATCACCTTTGAATTGTTGTTTTTCTGGATCCCATTCCAAATTATGCCCTAGTTGATAGGCAATGTTGGCAATGTTACAAATACTTGCAGAACGATGGCCGGTCTCTGCATCGCAGATTGGTTGTGTTCTATTCTTAATTGAATCTAACCAATCTTGATAATGGTTTCCTTTCGTGTTATACAGTCGTACATCAGAATCTTTCAACTCTGCAGATAGGATATTTTCAGGATCCGCTTCAAAATAACTTCGGCTAATATCCATAGTACCTTCGCTTCCGATGAATCGTACGCCCCATCCCCTATCGAAATCTTCATGCACCATTTCAATTCCATTAGCATAATACATACGTAATCCACGAACGGATGTACTATCAGTAGGTGGAATATATCGTATTGGTCCAGTTTTATCCATTCCTAAGGCCCATTGTGCAATATCGAACATATGTGCGCCCCAGTCACACAGAATACCACCACCTACTTCCCTAAATAACCTAAAATCTGGCCAGAAATCAACATCGTTCCGAGATGGTGCTAATCTATGGTTATAAGGTAAAAGAGGTGCAGGACCACACCAGCGATTCCAATCCAATTCCTTAGGTACCGGTTCTTCCTTCATATTATAAGGTATTGCAGGGTCGCCGACATTGACCAATACCTTCTTGATTTCTCCTAAATACCCGTTCCGTACCAATTCGCAAGCTTTCCTAAAATTATCCCCGGAACGTTGCATACTACCAGTTTGCAATATCTTTTCAGTTTCTGCGGTCGTTTTTACCAGATCTATACCCTCAGTAATTCTATGGGTCAAAGGTTTTTCACAAAATACATCCTTACCAGCATGCATAGCGTCCATGGCTTGTATTGCATGCCAATGGTCTGGAGTGGCAATAACAACTGCATCAATATCCTCTCGAGACAGTAATTCCTTATAATCGGAATAGCTGGTAAGACCTTTATATTTTCTTACTTTCCGTTCCTTGGCATAGAGCTTACCCACATGTTTTTCAAAAGCAGCTGTTTTGGTTGTCCAAACATCACAGCCTGCCACTATTTGTGCGCTAGTACTGTCAACGAAACGTCTCGCCAATCCATTCGTTTGTTTCCCCAAGCCGATAAAGCCCAAATTGATTTTATCACTAGGAGCAATAAATCCTTGGCCCAACACATGCCTAGGTACAATACTAATTGCACCAACGGTCAATGCTGTTGTTGTAATGAACTTTCTACGTGAAAGTGGAACTATTACTTGGTTAGCTTCCTTCTTTTTTAACTTAGATTTTTTCATCTGTCCTTATTTTCAAGTCATTATTAAAATTTCAAAAAAATTACGATTTGCCACTTCATTTTATGCCACATAATTGGTCAATACTCCAATTTTATCAATACCTATTCTAATCTCATCACCACTATGTAGTGTAAAATCGTCCGGTGGAACTATTCCTGTACCGGTCATTAAAAAGCAACCCTTGGGGAATTTACATTCCCTATACAAGAACTCGACCAGCTCATTGTGTTTTCTTTTCATATTAGAAATAGGAATTTTACCCTCGAACGCAATCTCTTCATTTCTTATAATTTTCATTGAAATGATCGTATCTGGGTTTATGGGTTTTTCCGGAACATATATACAAGGGCCTATTGCAGCGCAGCCATCATACGTTTTAGCCTGTGGCAAGTAAAGTGGGTTTTCACCTTCAATACTTCTGGAGCTCAAATCATTTCCAATAGTATAGCCCTCAATGCTTCCAACTGAACAAATAAAAAGCGTCAATTCTGGTTCAGGTACATTCCAAATAGAATCTTTTCTTATCCGTACAAAACCCTTATCACCCGCAGTTCGACCAGGGGTCGACTTGAAAAACAACTCCGGCCTTTCAGCATCATAAACCTTATTATAAAAACTTCCGCCGCCCGATTTTTTGGATTCTTCCATTCTTGCCTCACGACTTCGCTTATAGGTTACCCCCGATGCCCAAATCTCTTGACCCCCAATCGGAGTAATGCTATTCTCACTAATGTTTGGGTTATTTATTGGCGTTAAACCATCTACTTCCTGGAGAAGTAAATAATGCAGATTTTCTCTATTAATAAAATTATCCCAATCGCTGAACTGTCTTTTATAGAATTGACCTTCTTTTTCAATAATTGCACCATCTTTGGTTTTGTAGACCTTCATACTTAGTGTGGCTTATGAAGCACTGAAATAATAAAATAGAACACATATAAAGGTACCACTTTGTGCATTAATTCTTTGATCAATTCATTTTAAAATAGGCGCCATTTTAAAAAGATTGTTATATATCTTATCCTTAAGGTCTGAATGGATTGATTTATTTTAAAAATAAACCATAAACAAGTTTAATACCTGCACGTCTAGCGAATCATTTATAAATTAAAAAGGAGGAATAAATCGTGAATCAATTACGTGGTATTATCATTAAAGATAAATGAAAATCACTTTTTTTCACAGTTTGTACGCTTGGCGGGCAAGAAGTTTCCAATGGTCTTTTTTCTTTTGAAAAACCATAAGTACTCCGATTTTTACGTCCGTCATTTTTCCGTCATTGCTCCCCTTAGCTATAAATAAATGCCTTACCACCGCGTTTTTACCCGAAATATTTATGGTTTGATTCCCCGGATTGATTGAAAGATAATCAAATGACCCATTAAGGACTGCATCAATAAATTCTTCCTGATTTTCGAGTGTTCCACTAGAATGGCCATATGTTAGATCATTTGTTGTATATAGTTCAAGAAGATGCTTGTTTGGATCTACCATGGCACCATAAAGTGCATTTACTGCCTTAGAGACGTTCTCCTTTTTTGAATTTACAGATTGGCCATAGCTTGCTAATCCAATAAACATTGATAATACAATAATACTCTTATGGAATTTCATTTGCTTTTTGTTTAGTTTATTATTAACTATATGTTCTATCATGGGAACGTAATTTGTCCCACTCTTTTGTTGGTGCGAAATAACTTTTGTCTCTTGGGTCAATGTGTTTCTTCAAGACTTCTTCGTTCAATTCTATTCCCAACCCTGGAGCTGTCAAAGGCACTGTTGCAAAACCTTTATCTATCATTTTGAAATTACCCACTGTTTTAACCAAATCTTCCCACCAAGGTAAATCAACAGAATGGTGTTCCAGGGCTAAAAAATTCTGGGAGGCAGCTGCACAATGCACACTGGCCATAAACGAAACTGGAGTCCCAGCTTGGTGCATAGCCATAGCTATTCCAAATTCTTCGGCGTAATCGGCAATTCTTTTGGTTTCCAAAAGTCCACCAGAAGACGCCAGATCTGGATGAACGATATCTACCGCCCGCTGTTCAATTAAAGGTTTAAAATCCTTTAAGAGGTAAATATCTTCTCCGGTTGTTGTGGGGGTTTCAATGGCTGTGGTTATGGTTTTCCATTGTTCCGTATATTGCCATGGCACCATATCCTCAAACCAGGCCAGTCTATATTTTTCAAGTGCTCTGGCCAATCGAATATTATTGTTCAAATCAAAATGACCATAGTGATCTGTTGAAATAGGTATTTCAAAGCCAACCATATTCCTAACGTTTTCAACAACTTGAGATAACAGGTCCAAGCCCTTATCTGTAATCTGTATTTGAGTAAATGGGTGTTTTGTATTCGCATAGGAGGTATCGTTTTTTAAATCTCCCCATTGTGCCAGATTACCTTTGGAATCTTCCCAGATTTTTCCGTTTACCACTGTTCCAGGCTTTCCTTTAAGTTCCCCGATCGATACATCCATTTTTAACCAAGTATACCCTTGGTCTTTCATGCGAAACTCAATCAGTCGTTTTTGTTCTTCCGGACTATTTGCCTCTGGCGTATCAGCGTACAATCTTATTCGGTCTCTATATCTTCCTCCGAGCAATTGCCAAGCTGGAACATTATAGGCTTTGCCACAAAGATCCCAAAGAGCCATTTCCACCGCACATACTCCCCCAGCCTGCCTGGCAGGGCCACCAAACTGCCGAATGCTCTTAAAAATTCTCTCAACATTACAAGGGTTTTTACCAAGAATACGACTTTTCAACATAAGGGCATACCTAACATCAGCTGCATCCCTTACTTCACCCAGACCATAAATACCCTGATTAGTCTCTATTTTGATTATTGCAGTCCCGCCCATCACCTTGGTCAGAACATAGCGCATATCTGTTATCTGCAAATCAGAAGGTGCTGAAGAACGATTTACCTTTGATGTGGTCTGCGCTATTGTGTCTTCAAACGAATATCCCATAAAACTTGAAAGGGCGATTCCTCCAAGTGCAGTTCTTTTTAAAAAATTTCTGCGATCTTCTCCTGTTTTTGGACTATCAATTTCTGATTGACGAGCAGCAGTATACGCTTTCTCCTCACTAGTGTTCTTTGCTATTATTTGTTGTAAAACACTTTTCATTATATTTTATTTAGTGAACGTTTTAAGAA
The DNA here is from genome assembly GCA_024228355.1 of Maribacter sp. Lineage (GTDB taxonomy): Bacteria > Bacteroidota > Bacteroidia > Flavobacteriales > Flavobacteriaceae > Maribacter_A. Next base: position 30,346 of record JAAETN010000016.1, read on the forward strand.
TTTCCTGCATTACAGGGCTATTGGTATCTAAATCCCCGTATTTTTTTCTTTCTTCCAATATGGAATATTTCATTTCCTTGATAATTGTAGCATATTCAACATCACCATAGGCATTATGCATTTCTTTGGGATCCTTTTCTAAATCATAAAATTCCCATTCTGGTTTTGTAATTTCTTTTGATGTCCCTTGCTTTTCCAAATCCTGTCCATAGAAGAATGCCAGTTTGTACCGAGCATTACGTACCCCAAAATGAGCCGGTCTATCAGGGTGATGCAACCAATACCGATAATACATTTGTTTACGCCAATCTTTTGGTGTTTTACCTTTCAAATTCTCACGAAAACTTTCGCCTTGAATATATCCTGGTTGCTCAACACCCGCATAATCAGCAATTAAGGCCGCAAAATCGATATTCAAAACAATATCATCTATACGCTGACCGCCTTTAATCTCTTTCGGATATCGAATTACAAACGGCATTCTGAGCGATTCTTCATAAATCAGTCGTTTATCAAAGAAACCGTGTTCCCCCAAGAAATATCCTTGGTCGGCCGTATAGACCACAATAGTGTTATCGGCAATATCCTCACTTTCAAGATAATCCAACAACTTTCCGATATTATCATCTATTGCGGCACCACATCTCATAAAATCCTTGACTAGTTTTTGGTAAATCTTTTTTCGCTTTTGAATACTGTCCAAATCATCCAGTGGATAAGGCAAACCTGGATAGGAAGTCCAAAACTTGTCAGGATTTTTAGTGGCACTTTCCCATCTTTTTCCTAACCGTTCCAAGGTTTGCCCATGAAAAGTACGCCCCGTATTTTCCTGGTCAAAATCCAATAATGACTCCGGTTCTGGAATGTCCACATTATTATAAAGATCCTTGAACCTTTCAGGATATTCAAAAGGTTCGTGGGTCGCCTTAAAATTACAGAACATCAAAAATGGCTTTTTCTTATCCCGTTTTTTAAGATGCTCTATTGTCAAGTTTGTGATTACATCTGTACTGAAACCTTGGTACACCTGACCTGTGGTACTATTATGTCCATCTGTCCAATTGCTCTCTGTCTTCAGGATTGGGTCCCAATATCTTCCTTGTCCAGGCAGTACGTTGTAGTAATCAAAACCCTCAGGTTTGCCGACTAAATGCCATTTTCCAATGACAGCGGTCTGGTAGCCATTTTCCGATAGGGTCCTAGCGATATTAGGATGGTTTCTCGGTAAAGGCTCACTAAGGGTATACACTTGATTTACATGGCTGTATTGTCCTGTTAAAATACTCCCCCTACTTGGTGTACAAATACTATTGGTACAAAAAGCATTGTTCAACACCATCCCTTCTGAGGCAAGCCTATCTATGCTTTTGTTTTCGACATAATCGGCCAATAGCCCTCCGTAAATGCCCCAAGCCTGTGAAGTGTGATCATCTGAAAGAACAAACAGAATGTTTGGCTGTTCTTTTTCTGTTACTTGACGCTCTGCCTTTGATACACAAGCACTTACTACTAGAACCATTAGCAATGCAAGATTTTTCCAAATTCTATTCATTATAATCAACTGTTATATGTTTTATCAATTATCAAACAATATAAAAAAGAAATACCTTATAAGGCTAATCTATCTTTGATATCTCACAAAATTGAAATAATCAGTATCTTTACGGTCTTATGGCCAAGGTTTTTTCAATAGCGTTATCTTTTCTAGTTCTCTTCCAAAGTTTTAATTTGGATTTAGGGGATTTAGCCCATATTGATGATCTTTTGGAACATGCGGAATTTCACTCTGAAAAATACGGTGATAATTTTATTGTCTTTATTTCAAAGCATTATGGTGAATTGCAGGAAGAACATTCGCAAGACCATCGTGAAGAACAAAAAGAACATGAAGAACTGCCATTTACAAATCACTGCTGTTCTCATGTATTTACCGACTATGTCTGTAACAAATTTCAACTACCTCTACTAAAAACAGGCCCTATAGCTGATTATACGGCCAATTTTTATTATTTGGACAACTACTCCTCATTTGAAAAATTTGATATTTTTCAACCTCCTAAACAGGCATAATCCCAATTTGATTTAGTTCATCGACTGTAACTATCAGTTGATGTTTTGTATCACTCTTATTTTAGGATTATGTTATCTAAAGTTATACGATTTAGCATAAAGAATAAACTGATTGTTCTTTTACTTACACTTTTCATAGTTTTCTTTGGGATTTATTCCCTGACCCAAATTTCGATTGGTGCTGTTCCTGATGTGACCAATAACCAGGTGCAGGTTCTTACTACCTCGCAGAACCTTTCTACCCAGGATATTGAACAATTCATTACCTATCCTGTTGAACTCGAAATGGCCAATTTGCCAGGGGTTGTAGAGATTCGCTCGATTTCAAAATTTGGTTTGTCTGTAGTAACCATAGTTTTTGAAGATGATATGGGTACCTATTTACCACGTCAGCTGATCGCGGAAAAAATAAAATCTGCCACGGAAAAAATCCCAGAAGGATTCGGAACCCCGGAAATGGGGCCCATTACTACTGGCTTAGGTGAAATATACCAGTATATTCTAGATACGAAACCAGGGTATAAAGACCAATACTCCGCGATGGACTTGCGTACGATCCAAGATTGGATTGTAAAACGCCAGCTTTCAGGTATTCCCGGTGTCGTAGAGGTAAATACCTGGGGAGGTCTTTTAAAACAATATGAAGTAGCGATAAAAACCGAAAAACTAAATGCAATGAATATAACCGTTGCCGAAGTTTTTGAAGCACTGGAAAACAATAACAGTGTTGCTGGGGGCGGTTATATTGAAAAGACCAATCAGGCATTCTTTATCCGTGGTGAAGGACTAATTACTTCATTAACGGATATTGAGAATATTGTAGTCAAAAATGTAGACGGTATCCCTGTTTATATAAAAAATATTGCCAAAGTTGGCTTTGGCAGCGCAACACGATTTGGCGCTATTACGGGTAATGGTGAAGGTGAAAAAGTGCTTGGACAAGTCATGATGCTCAAAGATGCCAATTCAAAAAAGGTAATAGATGCCGTGAAGGAGCGTGTTGCCTCTATTTCCAAAACACTGCCAGAAGGTGTTTATATAAACCCATTTTTAGAGCGTAGTGAGTTAATTGCCAAAACAACATTGACAGTTGCAGAGAACCTCATTTTAGGCTGTTTGATCGTAGTTTTTGTTGTAGTGCTTCTCCTTGGTAATCTTAGGTCGGGTTTGGTTGTCGCTTCTGTGATTCCGTTATGCCTTTTATTTGCACTCTCTTTTATGTACTTATTTGGAGTCGATGCAAATTTAATGAGTCTTGGGGCCATAGACTTTGGAATCATCATTGATGGCGCAGTGATTATTGTTGAATTTATTGCCTTTCAGATTACTTCCAAAAGATTGGAACTTGGTCGTATGTCGGCAGAAGATATAACCAATGCCAAGGACGAAATCACCTTTAACAGTGCCTCCAAAATGATGAATTCCGCCATTTTCGGGCAACTTATTATCCTAATAGTTTTCATTCCTATCTTATCACTAAGTGGTGTTGAAGGTAAAATGTTCAAACCCATGGCCTTGACTTTTAGTTTTGCCTTGATTGGTGCCATGCTGTTGTGCTTTACCTATGTCCCAGTTATTTCCTCATTGATTTTAAGGCCAACCAGGGTATCGGACAAAAATATTTCCGTTCGTTTAATGCGATTTCTAAATTTAGTCTATGAACCTGTTATTCATTGGGCATTGGCGAGTAAAAAGTTGGTAATGGGCCTTGCAACGATGCTCTTGGTATTTTCTATTTATCTTTTTACAACTATGGGCGGGGAATTTGTTCCTACATTGGATGAAGGTGATTTTGTAATTCAGCCCATTCTAAAGACAGGTACTTCTTTGAGCAAGACCATAGAGACAACCACAAGAATTGAAAAAATATTGTTGGAGGAATTTCCTGAGGTAGATCAGGTGGTCACGAGAATCGGTGCGGCCGAAGTCCCTACAGATCCAATGTCTATGGAGGAAACCGATGTCATCATAACCCTTAAACCTAAGAAGCAATGGGTGTCAGCTTCTTCAAAAGATGAACTAGCCGATAAATTCAAGGAAGCCTTGGGCATCATTCCTGGAATGGAAGTTGAGTTTACCCAACCTATTGAAATGCGTTTTAATGAGCTTATCACGGGTGTACGTGCCGATATCGCCATTAAGATATTTGGCGAGGATTTAGAGGTCCTTAACAAGAAAGGAAACGAAATAAGAAGTTTGGTCGAAGGCGTTGAAGGTGCTGCTGATATAAGTGTAGAGAAAATTGTAGGATTGCCACAAATGAATATAAAGTACCAACGCGCTAAAATCGCCCGTTATGGATTGAATATCAATGATTTGAACAAACTCATTGCAATGGGATTTGCAGGCACCAATTTGGGTAGCGTCTTTGAAGGTGAAAAGCGATTCGACCTTACTTTACGCTTGGATGAAAATAGTAGAAAGGATATAGATGACATTAAGAACCTTTATGTGGATCTTCCCTCAGGAGGAAAGATTCCGTTAAGTGAACTTGCGCATATTTCATATACAAAAGGGGCTGCCAAAATATCAAGGGATGATACCAAACGCAGAATCGTGGTAGGTATCAATGTTCGTAACCGCGACCTGCAATCTGTGGTAACTGATGTTCAAAACCGAATTGAATCGAACATCAAACTGCCTGTAGGTTATAGCATTACCTATGGAGGTCAATTTGAAAACCTACAAAGTGCCAAAGACCGCTTGAAAATTGCTGTACCCATTGCTTTGATATTGATTTTCTTTTTACTCTTTTTTGCCTTTGAATCGGTAAAAGAGGCGCTGATGATATACTCCGCAATCCCTCTGGCAGCAGTAGGTGGAGTGCTTTTCTTATGGATAAGGGATATGCCCTTTAGTATTTCTGCTGGGGTTGGCTTTATTGCCCTTTTCGGAATAGCAGTTCTCAATGGTATTGTTCTGATAGAACATTTTAAAGAATTAAAGCGTCAGGGTATGATAGATATTGAAGCACGTATAAAACAAGGGGCTAAAGATCGTTTAAGAGCTGTTCTTTTGACTGCATCAGCCGCGGCTTTGGGTTTCTTGCCTATGGCGATTTCAACAAGCGCGGGCGCTGAAGTGCAAAGACCCTTGGCAACAGTTGTAATTGGTGGACTTATATCGGCCACCCTACTAACTTTGGTTGTTTTGCCAGTATTATACGCGATCTTCGATTCAAAAATTGAACTTAAGAAAATGATTAAAAAGAAACCAGGAAAAGGTATTGCCATTTTCCTATTACTCCTTGCCTTCAATGCGAACGCCCAAGAAGGAGGATTGAGCTTTGATGAAGTAAGGGCCTTAGCGTTGGAAAACAATGCGGGACTAAAAGCTGCTGCACTGAAAGTCAAGGAATCTGAAGCTCTTGTCAGTAGCGCATTTAATTTTGATAAGACCGGAGTCTACTATCAATTTGACGAGAATAATCTGGCTTTCAATAATGAGCCTCTGAAGGTATATGGCATTCAACAAAGTATAATGTTCCCTACAATTTATTTCGCTAGCAAACGCATTAATAAAGCGACTATGAGAATGGAGCAAAATCATTACGAAATGCTGAAACAAGGTCTTGAACGTAAAATTGCTTCGGCCTATTATCAATTAATATATTTCAGGGAAAAGAAACAAGTCTATGCGTATTTGGATAGCATTTATCAAAAATTCGCCCATGCTTCACAACGTAGGTTCGAATTGGGTGAAACCAATTATCTGGAAAAAATCACGGCCCAAGCCAAACAAAAAGAGTTACGAGCACACTTTAATCAAGTCAGGGAAGATGTTGCAATTGCCTATGCGCAATTGCAAAAAATCACACAGGTCGAAGAACAGTTAAATATTGCTTTGACGCCCCTGCATAAATTGGAATTACTGCAAAAAGATATTTCACAAAATGCCGGCATTGCCCTATATGACGAAAGAAATTCGCTTTTCAAGGCAAAAAGTGGTTTTGAAAAGCAGCAATTACTTCCCGATATAAGTTTTGACTATTTCCAGGGAACCAATACTGGCTTGGGCGAGAACTTGTACGGGTATCAAGTAGGGCTCAAAATACCCCTGTTCTTTAGTGGTAATGCCTCAAGAATTAAAGCGGCTAATATTGCCAAAAATATAGCTATTGAAGAATCACTTGACTATAAAAACCAATTACTCCTAAAACATGAACGACTAATGGGACAGCTTCGGAAATATGAAGAAGCCTTGAACTATTATGAAGGCGATGGCCAAAATCTATCTAATGAAATACTTAAAACGGCCACTTTAAGCTTTCAAAACGGGGAAATTGATTTTTTCCAGTATATACAAAGTTTGGAGAATGCTTATACGATTACACTCTCCTTTTTGGAAAACCTCAATAATTATAATCAAACGGTCATTGCCCTAAATTATCTGACATTATGAAGAATACACATCAACTAACCGTAAGCGGCAATTCATCCAACATGAAAACCTTTCAATTCATACTATTTCTAATAATCACCTTCTTATTCCTGTCTTGTCGGGAATCAGCAAACACAAATGAAAATGCTGAAGCAACTTCAGCTACTTCGGCAGAAAACCGAATAGAAATCAGTGAAGCACAGTTCGAACGCAACAAAATGCTTCTTGGTACATTATCGGCGCAATCATTTCCTCTTGTGGTACAAACAACAGGCATGATCGATGTGCCCCCCCATAATAGGGCAATTATAAGTTCTTATGCCGGTGGTTATGTCCAGAAAACACCTTTACTGATAGGCAATAAAGTTCACAAAGGGCAGGTATTGGCAACTTTGGAGAATCCGGAATTCGTTGAAATGCAACAAAATTATCTTGAAACCGTACAACAACTCACCTATTTGAAATCCGAATATGACCGTCAAAAAACCCTAGTTAAAGAACAAATCAGCTCACAAAAAAACTTTTTAAAAGCAGAAAGTGATTATAAGAAAGTTTTGGCCATGAATAGCGGGTTGAAGAAGAAATTGCAAATGCTCAATATCAATATAGCTTCTGTTGAAGCAGGAAATATTACTTCGGAAATAGCGCTATACGCTCCTATTAATGGTAGTGTTACAAAAATGAATATTAGCAAAGGTACCTATGTTTCTCCAGCGGATGAGATAATGGAGATTATAAATACCGAACATATACATCTTGAACTTTCTGTATTTGAAAAGGACATTCTTAATATAAAGGAAGGGCAAAAAATAATTTTCAAAATTCCAGAAGCAGTAGAAGACAGTTTTGAAGCCGAAGTACATTTGGTAGGTACTTCAATAGATACAAAAAATAGAACCGTTAAGGTACATGGGCATTTGGAGGATGATAATAACCACAATTTTGCTGTAGGAATGTTCGTAGATGCACAGATAATCACAGAAACAAGCCAAGAACTTGCCCTACCCGATGATGCCGTAGTTACGATTGATGACAATCATTATGTACTGTTGAAAAGCGCAGACGAAAATGCAAATTACGTATTTACGCAAAGAGAAGTTACGGTCGATGGTTCTTTCGATGGATTTACACGGATTAAGAATGCCAATGAATTTACTGAAAAAGATATGTTCTTGGTAAAAGGGGCCTTCAACTTAATTGTAGGGGAAGAATAGTTTTATATAACTTACAGGTTTAAATCCTATACTATGAGAGCAATAAAAATAATGGTCATTTTAATTTGTTTTACAGCATGCCAAACTCCTATTCCAAAAACTGATGCTGTCGCAGCCATAAAAAAAGTGCTTAAAGCGCAAGAGCAAGCATGGTCTAACAACGATTTGGAAGGCTTTATGCAGGGTTATCTCAAATCTGATTCCATACCCTATTTTGGGAGTAGTGGCGTCACCTATGGCTGGCAGAATATGTTGGACCGATACAAAAAAGGTTATCCCACAACAGCAGAAACTGGAACATTGAAATTTACCATTGCCAATATTTCACCTATTAGCGATGATGCCTATTGGGTCATGGGTGAATACCATTTAACACGGGAAGTAGGCAATGCGAATGGCACATTTATGATCGTATTCAAAAGAGTGGATGGTGAATGGAGAATAGTTGGTGATCATTCCTGTTAGAGTTAGATTTATTGTTCTTATTCTTATAAGGGAAGAAATCAATACTAAAACTTCCTAATAGGCGCAAATGGACTAATATTCATTGAAGTTTTTTTGCCGTCAATGATTTCTGTCACTAATTTGCCTGTCGCAGGGCCCAAACTCCAGCCCATCATGGCATGGCCGGTAGCAAAGGTCAAATTAGCAATTGAGTTGGATTTGCCGATATAGGGTAAACCATCTGGGGATACAGGTCTCAATCCACTTTGTGCCCCAGCCTTTTCTCCGGAAGTTAGCTCAATCTCAGGATAGAAGTACTGCGCTGCACTGGCAATTGCTTCAACACGCTCTTTTCTAATAGTAGTATTAATTCCTGAAAACTCCATGGTACCTGCTAAACGGGTAAATCCTTTCATAGGAGTTACGGCGACTTTGGCTTCCATTAGAATAGCAGGGATTGTTATCCCTGTAGGTCTTTCCAAATTAATTCGATACCCTTTACCAGCTTGTAACGGTAGTTTTAATTTCAATTTCTTTGCAAGTATTCCACTCCAAGATCCAGCCGCCAATACTACCTCATCGGCCTTATAAACGCCCTTGGAGGTAATGACTTGTTGTATCTTATTATTTATCGAATCAATATCCAAAACTTCTTCGTTGGCATTAATAGTTACACCGGTACCTTTTAAGAAAGAAATCATCTTAGGCATAAATTCAGTGGGGGTCATATGGCCATCGCACTCATAGTGAATAGCCCCCATTGCGTCAATTTTAGCATTGGGTTCAATAACGTTCAATTGTTGTTTGTTCAACATTTCAACTTCCAATCCCAAATGTTTTGCTTTTTCAGCAACTTTCATTTCTTCTTCACCTGCCGCTTCTGTCTTATAAAGCATCAATAATCCCTTACGCTCTAAATGAAAATCACCCAGATCCCCAGAAGCTTTAATATCCTCGAACAAATCCCTACTTAACAGATTTATATCCTTGATAACAGGAATTGCCTTTTCTGCCTTTTGCTTGGTTGAAGCCCTATGAAAATACCATGACCACTTTAGAAAGTCCGGATCAAATCGTGGTTTCATATAAAAAGGGCTCGAGGAATTGAACATCCATTTAATGCCTTTGGTAATCATTCCTGGAGATGCCAGCGGAATAATATGACTTGGAGTAATATAGCCTGCATTTATATAGGAAGCCCCTTCGGACATGTCGGACTTATCTATAACAGTTACCTGATGCCCTTCTTTCTGAAGATAATATGCAGAACATAGTCCAACGATTCCACCTCCGATAATGAGAATACTTTTTCCCATATTAAATTACTTGAAAACCATGTGCGTAGGGATCATCATCGTCTATGGTTATTGTGTTGTGCCCATAAATTCTTGCCCATCCCTGAATGCTTGGGATAATAGCAGTCTTACCATTCAATGTAGTCTCTTCTTCTACCCTGCCAATAAATTGGGAACCAATAAAACTTTCATGAATAAAATCCTCCCCTAATCTTAGTTTGCCTTTAGCAAACCACTGGGCCATCCGAGCAGAAGTACCTGTACCGCAAGGTGACCGATCAATAGCCTTGTAACCATAAAAGACAGCATTTCGAGCTGTTGCCTTAGAAGAAATGGTATCTCCGGTCCACAATATATGGCTAACGCCGTTGATGCTTTCGTCTTCAGGATGAACAAACATCCCAGGATATTTTAAATTTATTTTATCCCTGATTTCCTGGCTGTATTGAATGAGCTTGCTTGCCGTAAAATCCTGGATGCCAGAAAAATTCCTTTGTGGGTCTACTATAGCATAAAAATTACCGCCATAGGAAACATCAAAAACCAACTCGCCCAACCCATCACAGTGAATAGTAAGGTCTGTAGCTTCCAGATAGGATTTCACATTGGTCAGTTTGACCCAATCAACCTTATTCCCTGTTTGATTGTATTCCACTAGCACTAATCCTGCTGGGGTTTCCATACGTACTTTTCCCTGATTTTTGGGCTCCAATAGACCTTCTTCGATACCTATAGTTATAGACCCAATGGTGCCATGACCGCACATGGGCAAGCATCCGCTGGTTTCTATAAAGAGTATCCCCAAGTCATTTTCAGGATTAGCAGGTGGATAAAATATACTCCCGCTCATCATATCATGTCCTCGAGGTTCGAACATCAATCCTTTACGAATCCAATCGAATTCCTTTAGGAAATGTTGACGTTTGTCACTCATATTCTTACCACGAAGTTCAGGACCTCCCTCGGCCACAACCCTAACCGGATTGCCACAAGTATGCGCATCAATACAGGTAAACGTCCTAGATCCCATTTTTTGTCTTTTCAATATAATCGTTGATCCTTTCTTCTAAAATGGAAAGGGTAACTGTACCTTGACCTAAAACTATTTCATGGAATTCCCTTATATCGAACTTACTTTCAAGTTCATTTTCCGCTTTCTTGCGCAACTCTCTGATTTTCAATTCCCCTATCTTATAAGCTAACGCCTGTCCAGGCCAAGAAATATAACGATCCGTCTCGGTGTTTATCTCATGTAACGACAAGGCCGTATTCGAAGCCATGAAATCGACTACTTGTTCACGAGTCCAACCTTTAGCATGTATTCCTGTATCAACAACCAATCTACAAGCTCGCCACATTTCATAAGTAAGCTTGCCGAAATGTTCATAGGGCGTGGTATACATACCCATTTCCTCGGCTAAAAATTCTGTATACAACCCCCAACCTTCGCCATAGGCAGATAAGTACAGGTCTTTTCTAAATTGAGGAATGCTATCGCCCAACTCTAGATTTAATGCTCCTTGTAAATGATGGCCGGGAACGGCCTCATGTACCGTCAAAGAGGGTAAGGTATACAAGGTTCGACTTGGCAAGTCATATGTATTTACCCAATAATAACCTGGTTCGGAACTATTCTTATCTGTCCCCACATATCGGCCTCCGGTATATTTTGGTGCCAATGCATCCGGAACAGCTGCAACACCATAAGGCTTGCGAGGTAAGGTTTTAAAGAATCGTGGTAATTGTTCGTCAGCTCTTTTGGCCATATCACGGGCCAACATCAATAATTCTTTGGGGGTTTTAGCATAAAACTGTTCATCAGTACGCAGGTATTTTAAAAAGTCTGCAAAGCTGCCCTTGAAATTAAGGTCCATAATTATCTTATGCATTTCTTGCCTGATCCTAGCTACTTCGGTTACCCCAATTTTATGGATATCATCAGCAGTATATTTTTCATCAGTAGTATAAAAATTGATGCGGTTTTGATAGTAGGCTTCCCCATTTGGCACTTCTGAAACGCCAATAGATATCCTTGTATTAGGAAGGTACTCTTTCTCAAAGAACTCTTTTATTCTTTTGAATTGCGGAATTACAACTTCATTAATAGCAACCTTGGCGGCTTTTATAACTGAATCCCTTTGGGCACTGGTCAAGGTTTCAGGTATATTTTTGAAAGGGGAATAATAGAAACTGTCATCAACTGATTCTACAATATGATCTTGATAGGTAGATTCGTATCCATTGAAAATTACTTTTGGTTGAGTAACCCCTTTTTGTATTGCCTCTCGTAAGATTATAAAATGCTGATCTACAAAGGTTGGAATGGCGTTTAATTTATTAAGATAATCCCTTATTTGTGTATATCCCGTAAAAGGCCTCACCATATACGTTAAATCACTATGAAAACCAGCATCTGCGAGGATGGGATTCAAATATCTTTCATATTTATAAAGGTCAATTTTATCTTGTAATACGAATTTCAGCAATTGAAAAGAGATCCGCTCAGATTCTTTTAGGAGAGAGGCATCAATTTTGTCCAACGCATCAAGCTGTGTCCCAGCATACACAGATTCAGATTCAAAATGTTCTTTAGTGAATAGGCCTAGGGGATATTCATCTTTATCATAACCTTTATGATTTTGGTAATCTTCAATAATTTTGTTAAGCTTAGCAGAAGAATCATTGGTTTCAAGTTTGCTACATCCAATTACAAATAACAATGCAACTAGATATTTTAAATACTTCATGGCTGTTACCTTTTATAATTTATCACTGGTAAGCCCATTATTCACTAATCGTATTATTCCCAAAGGATTTGAATCTTTCAAAGCATCAGGTAATTGGCTATCTGGCCAATCTTGATAGCTCATTGGTCTTACCCATCTTTTGATGGAATGTATGCCAACCGCGGTAAAACGACTATCGGTAGATGAAGGATAAGGGCCACCATGATGCATTGAAGGACAAACTTCAACACCGGTAGGAACACCATTATATATTAACCTACCAACTCTATTTTGCAAAGCACTAACGATTCTAGGATATCTGCTCAATTCACTATCATCTGCAATTATGGTTCCCGTTAACTGACCCTCAAGTTTTGATATTATTTGCTCTAACTGGTCAACATCCTCACATTGTACTACAATAGAATAAGGTCCGAAAACTTCTTGATGTAAAGTTGTATTTTCCAAAAAGGTCTTACCCTCTACAGTAGATACGGTTTGCCTTGCATAATTTGTCTGAACATCTGATTGATAATCGGCTACCACCTGCAATCCTTTCTGGGCAACCGCTTTTCGTCTGTTACTTTCGTATGCGCCGATTATATTTGGATGCAACATGCACGAAGGTTCTATCTTGATTATTGCATCGGAAAGATTTTTGATAAAACTAGTTAAAGCCTCTCCTTTTATTCCTAATAATAAGCCTGGATTGGTACAAAACTGCCCCGTTCCCAAGGTTATTGAACCTGCATATGTATTTGCTAAGGCCGCACCTCTATTTTGGACGGCATCAGGCAAGATAACAACAGGGTTGACACTGCCCATTTCGGCAAAAACTGGTATGGGTTCCTCACGCTGCGAAGCTAAATCGAACAGTGCCCTACCACCTCTAATGCTTCCTGTAAAACCCACAGCTTTTACACTCGGATGTTGCACCAATGCTACGCCAACTTCAATGCCACTGCTATTCAAATTAGAAAAAACGCCGTTGGGCATATTGGTTTTTTCGGCTGCCTTCACAATCGCAGAAGCCACTAATTCTCCGGTACCGGCATGCATAGGGTGCGATTTTACGATTACAGGGCACCCAGCTGCCAAAGCAGCAGCGGTATCACCTCCAGCCGTGGAATAAGCAAGAGGAAAATTACTTGCACCAAAAACCACAACAGGACCCAAGGGTATTAATAGTTTACGCAAATCAGGTTTAGGTGCAGGTGTTCTATTTGGAATAGCACTGTCAATAGATGCTTCTACCCACGACCCTTCTTTTACCAATTCGGCAAATGACCGTAATTGACCAACGGTTCTTCCCCTTTCTCCCATTGCCCTACCTTCTGGTAAACCCGTTTCTGAGCAATAGGTCTTAACCAACGAATCATCTAAAGCTAAAATCCCGTCGGCAATGGCATTTAAAAATTCGGCCTTTCTTTTTCCAGAAACCTCCTTGAATTCGGCATATGCATTTTTAGCCTGTAGTACAGCCTGATCGATCTCTTCAGGTGTTGCCTCAACAAAGCTGAATTCGTTTTCCTTGTTTAGCTGCGGATTAAAAGTGGTATATGTTTTACTGCCCTTTGCGGATAATTTATTCCCAATATAATTTTTACCTGTAATCATTTAATGTTCTAATAAAGATTTTCCATAATTAGTAAGTACCAAAGTATTGAATTATTCTATTATTCCTGACAGAAATCAATTAATAAATCAATGATCTTAAATAGTTTGAGCGATTGCCTTATAATCGGGTAAAACTGGTCGTGTACGCAATCCTTCTTCAATGATATTCAATACCCTTGACCTCTCCTTGCCATGTAATGGTAATCGAGGAGCTCTCACTATTTCTGTTCCAATTCCTGTGCCTACTTCAGCCAATTTTATGTTTTGAACTAATTGGGGGCTAATATCCAACTCTAACAAGGGCATGAACCAACGGTAGATATCAATGGCTTCTTTTGTTCTTCCTGCTTTTACCAGTTCATGTATTGCAACAGTTTCTGCCGGGAAAGCGCAAACCAGTCCTGCGACCCATCCATCGGCGCCCATTAAAATACTCTCCAAGGCCAAGGTATCAACTCCACAAAGCACTTTCAGCCTATTTCCAAATCTATTTCTGATTCTAGTAATATTCGAAATATCGCGTGTTGATTCTTTAACTGCCCCGATGTTATCGCATGTCGCCAATAATTCTTCAAACATATCCAAGGTCACCTCGATCTTATAATCTATCGGATTATTATAAATCATAATTGGGAGATCCGTGCTCTTGGCTACATTATTGAAATAGACAATGGTTTCATGATCCGTGGCCTTATAGCGCATAGGGGGCAACATCATTAATCCGCTTGCACCATATTCTTTAGCTCTTTGGGCGGCAAGAATAGCATCCTTTGTACTTTGCTCTGCGATATTGATGATTACTGGAACCTTACCGTCTACGATAGTGACAGTTTCTTGAATTAAAATTCGCTTTTCATCATCGGTCAATGTACTTGCTTCACCAAGGGTTCCTCCTAATATTATTCCACTAACGCCAGCCTCTAATTGTGCTTCTATGTTCTTACGGAACATGATTAAATCCAAGGTATCGTCCTTATTGAATTTAGTGGTCACTGCAGGCATTACACCTTCCCATTGTACTTGCATAGTTTTATTTTTATTTATATGAATATACTACAAAAATACTATGGTTTACGTTTAAATGGTTATATCAATATTAACCACATATATGAGTATATTACCTTTATTTTGTCTATTATCATTATATAATAATCAATATTTGCATATTTTTGCAGGATGAGAGTCCTTCCCTTTAAAATTCCCAAACCCCTGAACCAAAATTTAATTGTGCAAGTCGATGAGTCAAAAATGTTCTATAATCAATTGCACCAGCATGAAGAACTACAATTGAGTTTGATAGTAAAAGGGCAAGGGAAATTAATTGTAGGAGACAGTATACATCAGTTCACAGACCACGACTTTTTTGTGATCGGTTCTAAATGTCCGCATCTCTTTCAAAGTGAAAAAACGAACGAAGAGGTTAAAATGATCTCCTTATTTTTTGCTAGGGATTCCTTTGGAACAGATTTTTTTGATCTTGCCGATATTGAAGAGATTCAATCGTTTTTTGAAATTGCCAATGACGGATTTAGATTACTATCGGATAAGAGAACAATCCTTGAATCATTGATTGAATTTCCAGAACTAGATAAATTTACCCGATTTATAAATCTCTTAATGCTGATTAAAAAACTCTGCAAAGCTGAACGGGAAGTACTGACCAGCTATGTTTATCCCAAGAAAATAGGCAATCGGGATGGACAACGATTACAGGTAATTTTTGATTTTGTCATACATAATTTCCAACAGGAAATCAGCCTTGAATCGGCAGCTAATCTGGCCTTTATGACTCCAAACTCATTCTGTCGTTTTTTTAAGAGCCGAACCAATAAAACATTCTTTCAGTTTTTGATCGAGTTACGTTTAGAACATGCCTGCCAACTTCTGAATAACACTGAATTTCCGATCGCTGAAATAGCAGAAAAATCAGGATTTAATTCTATCTCAAATTTCAATCGCCAGTTTAAGGCTCAAAAAGGAATTTCCCCTTCCCAATATAGTATTAGGACAATGGCATAAATCAAACTAGGAGATCAAATTCTCCAATTCAGTTGAAAAGCATTACCATTCTTATTGTTTTGATTATTTTTGAAGCATAATCAAGAAGAAAATATGAAGAAATTAGCTTTATTGTCACTTGGTCTGGTCTTGGCATGTAATTCATCCCAAAAGGCTGTTCCTGAAAAAATAGAGGTTAGGCAACCTACAGCAGGTCCTGTTAGCTTTGCGGCGACCATTACAGAGGCCGAGTTGGAAGAACATCTTTATGAATATGCTTCTGACAAATATGAAGGACGTGAAACAGGAGAACCAGGACAGAAAATGGCTTCTGAATATTTAAAGAAAGAATATATTTCCCTGGGTATTAAAGCAGCAAAAGGCAATGGTGATTATTTTCAAAACGTACCACTTGAAGCCCAAATAATGCCTACTGGAACGGTAAGTATAAACGGTACAGAACAAATACTCGGTGAAGATGTACTTGCATTTTCTGCCGCTGAAGGTTCTTTTAACACTGTCATTTATGCAGGTTATGGTATTGATGATGAAAAATATAGTGACTACAAGGATCTAGATGTAAATGGTAAATTGGTATTGGTCAAATTTGGCGAACCAAAAAATGAAGATGGCACTTATAAAGTTACAGGAACCAACAAAAATTCTAGTTGGAGTAATATCTCCGATGCTTTTGGCAAACGTTCAAGAGCCGTCATGAACAATGGAGGAAAGGGAATGTTATATGTCGATGCAGCACATTTTGGAAGATACAAGAGCTATTTTAATCGCATGAAGAAAAGTAACTCAGGTAATTTATCCGTAAAAGCTAACAGTGAAAACTTCATAAATATTATGCTTAACGAAGAAACAGCATCAACACTGTTTCCTGATATTTTTGAGAATAGTGAATCGCAATCTATTAATACGGACCTTAAATTTAATCTTACCACTGATAATAATTCAATAAGCTCGGAAAATGTGGTGGCCCTCATCAAAGGTTCTACGAATCCCCATGAATATGTGGTCATCTCTGCGCATCTAGACCATATTGGTATCACGGATAAAGGGGAAATAAACAATGGTGCAGATGATGATGGTTCAGGTACAGTTGCTCTTTTAGAAATTGCCGAAGCCTTTAAAAATGCAGCCGATGCTGGTCATGGCCCTAAACGTTCCATTGTTTTTTTACACGTTACCGGCGAAGAAAAAGGGTTATTGGGCTCTCAATATTACACTGACTATGAACCCATTTTTCCTTTGACGGAGACCGTTGCAAATTTAAATATAGATATGATAGGTAGAATTGACCCTGAGCGTGAAGGTGGCCGTAATTATATTTATTTAATCGGTTCTGACAAGCTAAGTAGTGACCTACATGAGCTATCAGAGAATGTGAATAAAAAGTACGCAAATATGGAATTCGATTATAAATACAATGATGAAAATGATCCAAATCGTTTTTATTATAGGAGTGATCATTACAATTTTGCTAAAAACAACATTCCGATTATCTTTTATTTTAATGGAACCCATGCTGATTATCACAGGCCTTCCGATACTCCGGATAAAATAAACTACGACCTTTTGGAAAACAGGGCTCGGCTGATTTTTCACACAGCCTGGGAAATAGCTAATCGTGATCAAAGAGTGATTGTTGACAAAGCAACAAAATAATAGAGAGAAAGAATAGAAATCAAAAAAACCCTGATGTGACTGTCAGGGTTTTTTTTTGGGTGGAAGACCGGGTTCGAACCGGCGACCTCTGGAACCACAATCCAGCGCTCTAACCAGCTGAGCTACAACCACCATTTAAAGCGGTGGCAAAGTTAATTTTTTTTCACCGATCTTTCCAACTAAAATACCTTATATTTTTAAAACACTTAGCGTGCATTTTCTATTTGAAATATGATCATTAATGTATTTATGCCCACAAGTTGGCCAAATCATCGATGAAATACACATTTTCATAGGTAATACACACAAAAATTGCGTATTCACAACAAATATTATTTATCTCCTTAGGTGGGATTTATTTTTATTCTCTTAATCCTTTATATGTTTTCAATTTAATGTCATTGAAACTAAAGAATAACATTGTACTCAAGTCCAAAATGAGAAGTTATAAGTTACCTGCACTTATTCTATTTTTTGGATTCTGCCAGACCAATGCCCAATTGACCCGTAAGGACAGTTTGGAAATTCAAATCGAAAGTTATCGTTCAGAGCAGAATTTCAATCCCAAGGACAGTCTTTATATTGATCTCCTAAATAATCTGGGATCTGAAATGCGGTATTTCAAAACAGACAGTCTCCTTTTACTATCCCAAGAAGCATTCAAACATAGTCTTGCTACCAATAATGAGATTGGGCAATGCAATTCTTTGATAGGTATTGGTGACTATTATACAGACAAGGGAAATCATGATCAGGCAATAGCTAACTACCAAAAGGCCTTAATTAAAGCAAAACTGTTGGATGACAAAAATATCATACTTGATATACAAAATAATATTGCAGGAGCATATGACTTTAAAGGTGATTATGCTGAAGCGCTTAGTAGGTATTTAGAAGGTATTGAGCTTGCGACCCAAATTGGGAATGATCTTTTGTTATCTATTATCAATGAAAATATTGCAAACCTTTACGCCACCCAAAAAGATTATAAGCAAGCAATTCAATTTTTTAAAAAAGTCAAAAGAATCAATGACAAAATTGGCAACGATATTTATTCAGCGGAAACTATGAGCAATATCGCTTCAGTCTATGCAGATATGGGTGAATTGGAATACGCTATGTTCAACATAAACAGTAGTATAGCAACTTTTGAAAAACACAGAATAATGGATTGGCTTGCCTTTGCCTATGAAATAAAAGGAAAAACTTATTTAAAGGAAGGGGATGAAAAATGGGCCTTATTCTTTTATAAAC
>JAAETN010000017.1 GCA_024228355.1 Maribacter sp.
GATCCTCACGTCCCAAATAATTTTG
Organism: Maribacter sp.; assembly: GCA_024228355.1. Classification (GTDB taxonomy): domain Bacteria; phylum Bacteroidota; class Bacteroidia; order Flavobacteriales; family Flavobacteriaceae; genus Maribacter_A. Next base: position 26 of record JAAETN010000017.1, read on the forward strand.
AGTGGCCCGAAAGTGTTAATGGTCCTTTAGCATTTGTTGCTCAAATCAATTTATTGCAACTACCACATAAAGAGGATTTGCCAGAATCAGGGATGCTATATTTTTTCTATGATCAAAATGACATGCCTTGGGGGTTTGATCCAAAAGATAAAGATAAGTTCGCAGTAATTTTTTTAGAAGACAGTGCTAGTCAATTAACCATTCAACCCACTCCAAAAAGTGCTCTTGGCGAATTCATAGAGTTTCCGGAAGCAAAACTGGTTTTTAAAAGGTCAAAATCATACCCAAGTATTAACTCTGAATTGATAAATCTAACTACAGTTGATGAAGATACATGTTATCTAGTTCGAGATCTGTGGGATGAATTCAGTGGTGACGAAGCAATTCACCAGGTTTTTGGTTTTCCAGATATTGTTCAAACCGATGATATGGAAGAACAATGTCAACTTGCGTCTAACGGAATAAATTGTGGATCCTCCTTATTTCGTTACTTTCACTATCTATACAGCCTCTTCCACAGCAGCCAACCCAATGAATGGTTACTTTTATTTCAATGTGACAC
>JAAETN010000018.1 GCA_024228355.1 Maribacter sp.
ATTTCAAAATAAGACTCTCATCTATCTTTAAATTACTTGTTGAAAGTGCCTCCCTATAACCTGCCTCTCGTGCCTTGCTCACACTAAAATAATCCTCGGTGGTTACCAAGGCAATTTTCCTTCTGCCATTTTTAATGAATTTGTTTACAGCTAACAAGGCAGCTTCCTTATCATCGATCAATACTTTGTCACAATCTATTTCATTGGTTACCCTGTCAAAAAGCACAGTTGGAATTCCTTGTTCCATAATTTCCTTTAGATGGTTAAAGTCATTCTTTTTTTGTGTTTCAGCGGATAATGACATAATAAAACCATCAACGCTACCATTGGCTAACATTTCCATATTAATCACTTCTTTATCAAAAGACTCATCGGAAACACAGACAATAACATTATAGCCCAGTTTATTTGCATAATGCTCTATACCCCTAAAAACGGTTGTAAAAAAGTGGTGTACGATATCAGGGATAATTACGCCAATATTCTTGGTACGTTTATTCTTGAGACTTATAGCAACATTATTGGGCTTGTAATTGTAGAGTTTGGCATAGGCCTGGACTTTCTCCTTGGTATCCCTGCTAATTTCCTCGCTATTCTTTAAGGCTTTGGAAACCGTAGAAATGGAAACCTCCAATTCTCTGGCGATGTGCTTAAGTGTAATCTTTCTCTTCAAAATATCATGTGCTTTTATAAAAAATGAATAAACATAGGTCAGAACAACTGGAAATTGGACTATTTCCCAAAGCTTAACATAAAGGTACTATTCAGGAAAAATAAAAAACCCTATATTTACGGACATAGAATGTTTCCCCACTTTCCTGACCAAATTTCAAGCATTTTATAATGTACAAAGCAATGGATTATTATTTTCATAAATACTTTAAGTTATTAACACGAAACCGTTTGCGTGGCTTTTAACACCATTATATTTGGATTTTAACATATAATTTGCATATTTTGCGACCAAATTAAAAATTAACTCAACTAAAATTAACTCTTTATGAAGATTACGCTACTAAAAAGCTTTATGCTTGTTGGGGCTTTATTGTGCTTTGGATTTGCACAAGCTCAAGAAGTTTCAGGGAATGTCTCTGATGCTAATGGTCCCTTACCGGGCGCCAGTGTTGTGGAAAAAGGAACCACAAATGGAACTCAAACAGATTTTGATGGTAATTACACCATTACTGTTGGTGATAATGCAACTTTGGTTATTAGCTATATAGGCTATAGTACTACTGAAGAGGCTGTTAATGGAAGATCCACGATTAATGTAGTTCTTGCTGAAGATGCCCAAGCGTTGGATGAAGTTGTGATCATCGGTTATGGTACAACTACCGTTAAGGATGCTACCGGCTCTGTAACCGCGGTTACGGCAAAGGACTTCAACGGAGGTGTAATTGCCTCTCCTGAACAGTTGATCCAAGGTAAAACTGCTGGTGTTAACATTCAACAAACTAGTGGAGAGCCTGGGGCAGGAATTTCTGTGAATATTAGAGGTTCAAATTCTGTACGGGCAAACAACAACCCTTTATTTGTTGTTGATGGTATACCGTTATCAGGAGAAAATACATCTCCAAGTGGTGATTCAGGACTTGGAAGCACTGCTGTAAGGAACCCATTAAATTTCTTAAATCCGTCGGATATTGAGAGTATTAGTGTTCTTAAAGATGCCTCTGCAACAGCTATTTATGGATCTAGAGGGTCAAATGGTGTAGTCATCATTACGACTAAAAGCGGTAAATCTGCACAAGGCGGTGTATTGGAATTCTCTACAAGCTTAAGTGTGGCAACCCCTGCTAACGAATATGATCTTCTGAATCGCAGTGAATTTCTTAGTGCTGTAACACAATTTGGTGGAGATGCTGGAGCAGTTGATTTTGGTGCTGATACCAATTGGCAAGATGTAATTACAAGATCTACGGCGTCTACCAATAACAATTTATCTTATTCCCATAATTATGGTCAAGGTAATGTTCGTGCTACTTTTGGTTACAGCAAGCAATTTGGAGTCATTGAAAAAACAGATATGGAAAGGATTACCGGTAGAGTAAATCTTAACCATCGATTTTTTGATGATAAATTAACTGTTGGTCTTACTGCAACAATTTCAAGAGTAAATGACGAGACAGCTCCATTAAGTGCTACTGCAGGATTCCGTGGTGATATCCTGGGAGCCTCATATTCTGCCAACCCAACTTGGCCTGTGAGCGCTGATTTTACAGATGGTGGTACTCAAATTCTACCAGCCAACCTTTTGGCCTATACACAAAACAGAACAAATACCAACAGGGTTCTTGTAAATGGTTTTGCCAAATATAATTTTACTTCGGAACTGTCCGGTAAAGTGAATGTAGGTTACGATACCTCTGACAGTGAGAACGTATCGGTTCTATCCTCCAAAGTCCAAAACCTAGATGGAATTGAAGGTACCGGATTTGGTATATACAATACCCTGGAAAGGGAAAACAAATTATTGGAAGCTACCTTAAACTATAAAAAGGAATTTGAAAATTCAAATTTGGATGTATTGGTAGGTTATTCATTCCAAGATTTTCAAACAAGTGGGCGTAATGCCGCAGGTAGAGGATTTGGAACTTCTGAGCTGGATCAAATGGGCCGTGATTTAAAAGAGACTGTGAATGGAGCCCAAAATTCAATTGGTGGTTCTTTCCAACAGTATTATTATGGTACTAATACCAGTTCTTTACTAGTCAATAGGCTGTTACCAAGTGTTGTTGCCGGAGATGTTGTTCCTTATCAATTTACAAGAAAGGTCAATGGAATGTTCGCTGATAATTTTGATAATACAGATGAGTTACAATCGTTCTTCGGTCGAGTGAACTACTCTTTAGCCAACAAATACTTGTTCACTGCTACAGTGAGAGCTGATGGTTCTTCTAGATTTGGTCCAGAAAACCAATATGGGTACTTCCCTTCCGGTGCTTTCGCATGGAAACTTAATGAAGAGGATTTTGTTGGAGATAGTGTTTCAACACTTAAACTTCGTTTGAGTGGGGGTATCACTGGTAACCAAGATGGTCTGGGATATGGTAATTTTGTTGCCAGACAACGATTTGGTGGACTTGGAATCGAAAATGATGGGGTCGTGAACCAGAATGGTCTGGCAATCGTTGCAACTGATGTACCAGATTTAAAATGGGAAGAAACGTTGAATTTCAATGTTGGTCTTGATTTTGGATTCAACATAGATAGATTCACTGGAAGCATTGATGTTTATAGAAGTGAAACAACCGACGTTCTTTTAAGAACTCCACCTGCAGCTCCTGCAGTTGACCCATTCCAATTTGGTAATGTAGATGCTACCATTCTCAACCAAGGTATTGAATTGGCATTGGCCTATGACTTTATCCAATCTGAGAATGCAACTTTCTCTGCTGCATTCAACATAGCTTATAACGAAAATGAAGTGCAGGATTTTGCAAGCGCAATTAACACAGGTGAAATTAACGGGCAAGGGCTTTCAGGTGCATTTGCACAACGTTTTGAAGCGGGTCATTCCCTATTCTCTTACTATATGGCCGAGTTTGCGGGACTTGATTCAAGTGGTCAGCCAACATTTGTCGACCAAAATGGCGATGGTGTAGGTGATGTATTTACTGATAAGATTTTCGTTGGTGAAGATGCCCTCCCAGATATCACTTCAGGTTTATCTTTAAACTTGAATGTTAAAAACTGGGATGTTTCCGCTTATTTTGCAGGCCAATTTGGATTTTCTGTATATAACAATACAAGAAATGGATTGTTTACTTCAGGATCAATTACCAACGCAAGAAACGTAACCCAAGATTTGGTTACCAGTGGTGAAGCCCCTGGAACTTCGGCTGATGTTTCAACAAGATATTTGGAAAAAGGAGATTTCGTAAGGTTCCAAAATGCCAGTATTGGATATAACGTTCCTATAACTGGGGAGGGCTTGTTTAAAAGTCTTAGATTATCCTTAACAGGGCAAAACCTGTTCTTGATTACAGACTATAGTGGTCTTGATCCAGAAATTACAGTAGCTACTGGAGATTTAGGCTCTGGTGTACCAACAAGAGGAATTGATTGGTCAGGTTTTCCAAATCCTAGAACAGTGACTTTTGGAATAAACGCATCATTTTAAATAAAAAAATTGTAAATCATGAAAAGATTAAATATTAAGTATTACTTATTAACGCTCCTATCGGTAATAGCGCTGAGTTCTTGTACCGATTTGGAAATTGAAGAAACTGATTCTATAATCAGTGAAGGTTTTCAAGGGTTGGCCGACCCAACGTCTACCGTTGATGAATTATATAATAGATTAAATGGCCAATATGGTGACCAAGGTAACCG
>JAAETN010000019.1 GCA_024228355.1 Maribacter sp.
AAACTGATTGCAGAAACAAGAGCGCCTGTTAAAAGACCCCAGAAAAGTATGCCGTACACAACAATGTAATATAACATTCCCTTCGATATGATTTTTTTAAGTTTTTGTTTTCGATGATTACTCATAATTCCCTCTAGAGCTGTAACGCCGCGCTTTGCGGAGAGCGAGCGTAGCGAGCGATTCCGTCAACAGCGCTTTGTTAGGGCTTGCAGACAAAACCGTGATCTCTTTTGTATGTGGCTACAATTTCTTTTTCCATGAAAGTAAATAGAGCACAGACCGTATAACTGCCGTACTGTCTGCCATTGAGCTCGTAGCCCCAGTCTGTTATTTGATCTCTCTTGAAGCCGTAAACCTTGCCAAACTCTACGGAGTTGACTACTGATGGTTCGTTTACCAACACACCGGCAAAGCCTCCCTCCACACGTTTAAATGGTGTGAACCAGAAATGTTCAACACCATTTTCATCAGATAGCATGACCTTTAATTTAAAGTTTTCGGCACCCTCCGGGGGCGCATCATGTAGCTTAAAAAATGAATCAAGAGTAGAGCGTGCCTGCATAATAGCAGTATTCATAACACGGTTTTGTTCATCTACGTTCACGACCCGATCATCGATCTTGTCATCGTTCGCAAGAGCCATCCCAGAAAGAAAAAGAATAATTGCAACTAGTTTTTTCATATTGCGCCCTAACGCCCTGCATAACTGGTGGAAAAACATGGCGCTTCTTTTTGCACAGCAAAAAAAGTGATAGGTTTTGGAATCCAGTTAATGCCTTTGTTATACGGATTACTTGTAAATGCGTGCAAAACCAGCCTCACTAAAACCATTCATGCGTTTATCTTTGTATATAATTACTGGTACGCCAGAAGCACCCATTTTTTTGAATCGTTTCTTAGCCATCATATTTTTTTCAATATCATATTCAGTGAACTGAATTTGATTTTTTAGAAAATATTTACGAGCTTTTTTGCAAAAATGGCACCATGAGGCTGAGTACATTATTACTTTGTCACTTAATTGTGCCACCTTATCAAAACTGACACTTGTATAAGTATTGATCTTTAATTCTAATTCCTCTGCTTTAGCGGATTGAGGCATGTTTTTGGCATCGGTGTAATGAATCTTTCCATTTTCATCTTTCCACTTATAGATTTCAGATGCTGAAAGATAAGAATAAATAAATAATGAAAGTATAATTAATGTTAGTTTCATAACTTGTCCGTATAACGCCGCTGTAATGGGTTTTGGTGAGATGGCGGCCTTTTTGAGTGTCTTTTCAAAAAGGGTGACAGCTTACCAAAATCCCAATTCACAGCCTTGTTAGGTTTTCTGATAAGTCTCATTGAACAACATCATAAGCTTGCATATGCTTAATATCGCC
>JAAETN010000020.1 GCA_024228355.1 Maribacter sp.
TTTAAAAGTGCATAGGAACGTTGGTAAGGTTTATATAATTTCTGTGTTGATAAGTGGTCTTTGTGGAATTTATATTGCGTTAAATGCCACGGGGGGTATTATAGCTTCGTTAGGCTTTATAGGCTTGGGTATAGTTTGGCTGTTTACAACATTAAGGGCATACATTGCTGTTCGTAATAAGGACCTGACCCTGCACAAAGGGTATATGATCTATAGTTATGCTGCTTGTTTCGCGGCAGTTACGCTTCGGATTTGGCTCCCTTTATTGAATATTGTATTTGATGACTTCGTGGTAGCCTATCGCATTGTGGCATGGTTATGTTGGGTCCCCAACATGGTATTTGCTTTTTTCTGGGTTAGAAAGAGAGGTTTCGCAATTGGTTGATAATACTTAATTTCTAACTTTTAGGCATTCTTTGCTATCAATCTGTTTACAATTTCATCTACATTTCATTACCTTGTATACTCTTATTTTAAGAGGTAAAACCATTTTTAGTATGAAAAATAAACTTGTAACACTCTGCTTGATATTTGGATTGTTTATTACCAGCAATGCACAATCGGGTAAGGTCTTTGACAATCTTACAATGACCAGTAAAATCTTGAAAGGTGAACGCAAGTATGCAGTATATCTACCACCTGATTATGAAACATCAGAGCGCAGTTATCCAGTGCTATACTTATTACACGGTGCGACAGACGACCACACGGGTTGGGTGCAGTTCGGAGAGGTTATGGGAATCACCGATGAGGCTATCCGAAATGGCAACGCCACACCGATGGTGATCATAATGCCCGATGCAGATACCGGTCGGATGGGTTATTTCAATGCAGGTGATTGGAAGTACGAGGATTTCTTTTTTGAGGAATTCATGCCACATGTAGAAAAGAAATATCGTATCAAAAGTGAAAAAAAATATCGTGCAGTGGCAGGACTTTCAATGGGTGGAGGTGGAACCTTCATGTATGCTCTACATCACCCTGAATTATTTTCATCTGCGTGTCCACTGAGTGCTTACGTTGGTCCATTAACGATGAAAGAACTTGAAAAACGTATGACCAGGTACAAAGAGGAGTATACCAAAGCCGAATTAAAGGACTATTTTGAAAAACACAATGCCATCAATTTAATTGAAAGTGTACCGGTCGCTGATATCAAGTCTGTTCGCTGGTACATAGATTGTGGTGATGACGATTTTTTATATGAAGGCAATAGTTTGGTTCATATTGCCATGAAAAAGAAAGAGATACCACATGAATACAGAGTAAGGGATGGTAGACACAGTTGGACTTATTGGCGAGATTCCCTTCCCAAAGTCCTTGAATTTGTATCACAAGCCTTTCATCAATATTAAATTCAAAAATGAATACGAAAAGATTAATTGTTCAGGTAATTGCCGCTATACTCTTATACGTTATCATTTCCTTGATATTGGAAAAAGAATATTCCAACGATATTATCCTTCGGGAAGTTTTGGAAGGGATAGTCTTTGGTCTTTTGTATGGCGTATTTATTTGGTTAAGGGAGAAATGGAAAAA
>JAAETN010000021.1 GCA_024228355.1 Maribacter sp.
CTCACATTAGAACGAGATCTGAAAATCAAACCGTTTTTAATCAATGGAAATGGTATTATGAATATGCCCGATGGAGGGGATTCTTACTATTATACCTTCCCACATCTCAAAACAGATGGGAAAATCACGTTAGGTAATGAGACTTTTGAAATTGCTTCGGGCGATTCCTGGATGGAGCATCAGTGGGGAGATTTCAATATAAATGAATTTGGATGGGAATGGTTTAGCTTAAGATTGGAAAACAAGATTGATGCCAATGTTTTTATACATGTAGATAAAAATAAAAAAGTGGTTGACGCTGTAGCAAATTTCATTATGCCTAACGACGAAAGAAAAGTCCTAAATAAAGACGATTTTTCTGTTACTGCCAGAGAGGATATCTGGACGTATAACGCAGAAGAGTTATCTGACCACTCAGGAATTAATAAATGTTTTGAAGGGATGACCTATCCTCAAATGTTCGTGCTTGACTTTCCTTCTGTGGAACTTTCTGCCACAATCAAGTCAATCTCTCCCTTACAATATGGATATTGGTATTGGGAAGGTTATTGTAATGTATACGCGAAATGGAAGGGGAAAAAACTATCCGGTTTTTCATACACTGAACTTTATTATCCTAAAAAATAAAGCCTAATGTATGAAATCTTTTTAATTATTTTATTGAGCAAGCGGTGAAGGTAGTTTAAATTATGCATTTTTTATACTTTTGCAACAAGTCTGGTAAAGTAATATGTGTAATGGCTTGATAACAGAAAAAAAATGGTACACATGAAAGTGACTCTGGGGTTCATTAAAAAAGAGAAAAACAGTGAAGAATCAAGGAGCAATTTAAATCTACTTAAAGGATTGAATCTCTCCACAATCTGTTCGCTTGCGCGGCTACATGTTTATGCACCCATATGCTTTTTATGTGCAATGGCGGGGTTGGATGTTACAAATTACTTACATAATATTGCTTATCTGCTAACTATTGGGCTGGCTAATACGTTTGCCTTAGTTGCTACATTTGCATTTAATGATGCTGAAGATGCACCTGATGATATACAAGCACGCTTCTCAAATAATGTTATAGCGTCAGGAAAAATCTCAAAGGAAACGGGCTATTTAGTCGCAGCTGTTGCTGGTTTGATTAGCCTTTTAATATCAATTTTTTCCGGTGTTATTGTGCTTTCTTGCACATTAGCAATCCTTGTAATCACCTTCTTATATTCCTGGAGATCCTTTAGAATGAAATCAAAGCCTTTCTGGGATACATTTACCCATGCCGTTGTAGGTGGGTTGATTTTTCTTTCGCCAGCATGGTCATCTAACGGCAGTATTGCTTGGGGAAATCATATAATACCAATTTGTTTGATTTTTTCTCTGGGTACCGTCTTAGCTCTTTTGAACCACGAATTGTATGAGTATGAAGATGACTTAAATGCTAATACCAGAACATCGGTGGTTGTATTGGGCAAAAAGA
>JAAETN010000022.1 GCA_024228355.1 Maribacter sp.
AATAATAAAGAACAGTCTGCATTATTTTTTGAAGCCATCGATAATGATGACTTGAAATCTTTTTTCAATACCAAATATTTAACTGGGATCAATTATGCCAAAAAGCTAACACTTTCCCTGAGCAAGGTCAACAAAAATGATATGAAACAACTTATGCAAGCCGGATTTACGGATGGTGAGATATTGGAAATAAACCAAGTCACGAGCTATTTCAATTATGTAAACCGTAGTGTCCTTGGTTTGGGTGTCGATACCAAAGGTGATATTGTTGGACTTTCACCTAAAGAAAATGATGATCCTGAAAATTGGGAACATTCGTAATACAATTCTATTCATTGTAAACACCGTTGTAATTGCTACCCATATATGAGCCCCATTTAATTTCCCGGACAACCGGAAATTTTGTATCAATTCTATTTATTTGAAGTCCGTCAAAAGTATAGGTCTGCTTCACATTCGTTCCATGCACATAAATTAAGTCAAGAAAACCGTTATTATCAATGTCACCAATCCAAGGAGTTGATGAAAGGTTATTTCCTTCATTTTGTAGATCCAGTTCAGCTGCAATCTTTTCAGTGAACTCAATGGCCATAATGTTATTATGAAAAAATTTCATATGATATTCATTGGTTACCTGATAGTTCATAGGTAGCAATGCTTCATCCTTACCATCACCATTCAAATCAGCCACGATTGGCGTACTTAATTGGTAGAACCCCAAGCTGTCCTCAAATTCCACTTTTCCATTGCTTCCGTCTACCATTATTTGTTTTGACCATTCAAGATCAGGCCAAACACCTTGGGCGTAGGATACAAAAAAATCGGGAACGGTATCATTGGTAAATCTACCTACTGCAATAGAGCTATAGGCCTCTGTATTGGGAACACTTACAGACCAAATAGGATTGTATGTAATTCCATCGAAAGCAAGAATCCTACCGTCAACTGCATTGGCAACAATGTCATGTATGCTATCCCCATTTACATCGACCCAAACCCCTGGGCCGACAAAACCTTTGGTTTCACTACTTGCCAGTAATATTGACTTTGATAAATCCCCAGACCTTATTTCCGGAAGAGATGTAACATACAAATGGCCTCCTATGGTTTCACCACCAGTGCCAAAAAGAACATTTTTAGTGGTTGATGGCATATTTGGTAATACGGAAACAGACATGTAAGTCTCACCTCCATCTGGAGTTTTCGCCCTACTTATCACCTCCCCATTCTTGCTATTGATAATTACTAAATGTCCTGGTGGCCTGTTTGGATCATGGGGTTCTGCCAAAACATCACCACCATTAGAAATTAAAACATCATCCTGTCCGTCATCATTCTGATCTGGGATAAATTGTGGATTATAAAAATTGAACCACTCCTTTGTTTGGTTCAAAGGCTTTTCGAACCTCCATATTACATCACCGGTTTTACCATTTACCGCGATCAGCTCAGCAGATCTTCCGTTAATAAAAACATCCGCGATTCCATCATTGGTTATATCTTTTAAAGCGGCAGAACCAAATATCTGATCTTTGGCTGAAACTTTCCAAAGCATTTTACCTGTTTTACCATCAAGGGCTATAACTGCAGAATCACAGGCCTGAAATTCCTTTCTGCCAGCACCAAGGATAATATCACCAACTTTATCATTGTTCAAATCGGCCACTCGAGGGGAAGAAAACGTACCAATACCTGGCAATTTTTTTGCCCATGATTCCTGGGCACTCATTTCACCGGAATAGCCCAGTAAAAAAAATAATGTACAACCAACAAGTCGTTTAAGGAAAAACATATTATTAGAAATCGATAGCCTTTAAACCATTAGAAATTATTCGAGTCATCGCCTATCTTTCTTCAATATCGCTTACAATTTAGCATTAATTTCGATATAAACTTATGCGACCCTTACCAAATTTAATCAATAAAGAAAATGATCTTAGGTCAAGGTTTTCTTTGAAATCGAAATATACTACGCCTCAAGTGCTTTTTTTACATAAACTTTTGCCAAATGGGAACGGTATTCCACATCGGCAAAATGATCGCTCATAACCTCAATGTTATCTATTGCATGGGAACCGGCATCACTGTTTCCGGAATACGCATCTTCAACCGCAATTGCCCGGTAGGGTGTATCTGAAACGCCGGTAACACCAACTTTGACTGAGTCTCCGTCTTTGACAACGGCAACCCCTACTACCGCAAAACGTGAAGCTGATTGAAAGAATTTCTGATAATTACCATTGATTACTTTTGGAAATCGAACTGCGGTAATGATTTCATCTTCAGCAAGTGATGTAGTGAAGATTCCTTGAAAGAAATCAATTGCATCTATTGTTCTACTTCCATTTTTTCCTTCTACCTCTATTATGGCCTCACAAGCGAGAATAGTAGCAGGGTAATCTGAAGAGGGATCGGCATGTGCTAAACTGCCACCTATAGTTCCACGATTTCTTACCTGTATATCCCCAATGCATTTAACGGTTTGCGTAACGATATTCAATTTATTCTTTACTAAATCAGATTTTAGCACTTGGGAATGCGTACAATTGGCCCCGATTATTATTTCGCCGCCCTGTTCGGTGATTGTATTCATGCCTGAAATTCCACTAATATCAATAAGTACTAATGGGCGATTCAGGCGTAATTTCATTGCCGGAATCAAACTATGGCCTCCGGAAAGGATTTTGGCATCATAACCGTGTTTGCCTAGCAGCTTAACCGCTTCACTAATAGAGGATGCTTTTATATAATCAAACTTTGATGGTATCATGTTTTTATTATTTTGATTTTAATTTTGCATTGCTTTCCATACTCGTTGCGGTGTAACTGGCATTTGAATATCAGTTACTCCCAAATGCGATAGTGCATCTACGACGGCGTTTACGACAGCTGGGGTTGAACCAATGGCACCAGCTTCTCCTGCACCCTTAACCCCAAGAGGGTTGTGTGGACACGGTGTTACCGTTCTATCCGTTTCTATCATGGGCACATCATCGGCCCTTGGCATGGCATAATCCATATAAGATCCAGTAATCATCTGTCCTGAATCGTCATAGACTACTTCTTCCAACAAAGCTTGACCAACACCCTGCACAACGCCACCTTGAATCTGACCGTCAACGATCATTGGATTCATGACGTTTCCAACGTCATCGCAAGCTATAAAGCGTTGTAAGTCTACTTTGCCCGTATCTTTATCCACCTCAACAACAGCGATGTGCGTTCCAAATGGGTACGTAAAATTCGAAGGGTCGTAAAAACTGGAGAAATCCAAACCTGGTTCGAGTCCTTCCGGGTAATCATGAGGTACATAAGCCGTCAAAGAAACATCCCCAAATGAAATGGACTTATCAGTACCTTTTACTGTCCATTTACCCTCTGCATATTCCAAGTCCTTCTCCGCAGCTTCCAATTTATGCGCAGCTATTTTAGCACCTTTTTCCAATACTTTTTCTACACTTTTTATTATTGCACTGCCACCAACAGCCAAGCTGCGAGAACCATAGGTCCCCATACCAAATGCAACCTGATCGGTATCACCATGTTCTATTTCAATATCATCCATAGGAATACCTAATTTATCAGCCACAAATTGGGCAAAAACCGTTTCATGACCCTGTCCGTGCGAGTGGGTGCCCGTAAACACTTGAACCTTCCCGGTAGGCTGTACCCGTACATGACCAACTTCGAATAATCCCGCGCGTGCTCCCAAAGAACCAACCACAGCTGATGGAGCAATCCCACATCCTTCAATATAGGTTGAGATGCCAACGCCCAATAATTTTCCATTCTTACGGGCCTTGGTCTGTTCTTTTCTAAAATCTTCATAGCCCAACATTTCCAATCCCCTTTTTAGGACACCTTCATAGTTACCGCTGTCATATTGTAGGGCCACCTGTGTTTGATATCCTGGTTCATCGATACCGTCAAATGGGGGGATGAAGTTTTTAAATCGAATATCGGCTGGATCCATTTTCATTTCCTTAGCCGCCTTTGAAATTATACGCTCCAAGAGATAGGTAGCTTCTGGGCGGCCAGCACCACGATAGGCATCTACGACAACGGTATGTGTAAATGGTGCTACTACATTCAAATGAATCAAAGGAGTAGTGTAAACCCCTTGGAACAAAGTTCCGTGGAGATATGTAGGCACTGCAGGTGCAAACGTAGAGAGATATGCTCCCATCGCACAATATTCATCTGTTAGATGTGCAACAATTTTTCCATCTTTATCAAAACCCATTTTGGAGTGTACAACATGATCCCTACCATGGGCATCGGTCAAGAAAGCTTCACTACGATCGGAAGTCCATTTTACAGGACGACCAATTTCCTTGGATATCCAAGTAAGCAGGGCTTCCTCTGTATAATGGTAAATCTTACTTCCAAAACCACCACCAACGTCATAGGATACCACACGTACCTTATGTTCTGGTATTCCTAATACAAATGCACATAGCAGTAATCTTATCAAATGTGGGTTTTGAGTACTAGTGTATAATGTCCATTTTCCAGCATTTATATCATAATCGGCTATATAACTTCTGGGCTCCATAGCATTGGGCGCGACTCTGTGATTGCGATATTCCATCTCGGTAACATGATGGGCACTTGCCAGAGCGGCTTCTACCTCGGTCCGATCATTACCAATGCACCAATCAAAAGCGGCATTGTCCCCCCATTCTTCATGTACCAGAGGTGCACTTGGCTCCATCGCTTTTTTGGGATCGGTAACTGCGGGCAGTTCTTCATAATCCACTTCCACAAGTTCTGCTGCATCCCTGGCCAGTTCCAAAGTCTCGGCAACAACTATGGCTACTGCTTCCCCTAAGTGTCTGATCTTATCTTTGGCCAGCAAGGGGTGCACAGGTTCACGCATGGTATCCCCGTTTTTAAAATTCACTTGCCATCCACATGGTACCCCATAGGCCCCGCAACCATCCTGACCCGTATAAATAGCAACGACACCATCGGCTTTTTGGGCCTCACTTATATCTATGTTCAGTACTTTAGCATGTGCATACGGACTCCGAACAAAAGCAGCCTGTGTCATTTTCGGTAATTTAATATCATCGGTATATCTGCCTGCTCCTCTTAGAAAACGGGCATCTTCACGTCTTTTTACTGATTTTCCTATAAAATTTCCCATGACCTAACTGTTTAGTTGCTCAGCAGCTTGCTGAATTGATTTTACAATATTGTGATAGCCCGTACATCGACAGAAATTGCCTTCTAGTCCGTGACGAATTTCTTCTTCAGTCGGATTGGGATTGCTCTTCAGAATATCAACGGCCGTCATAACCATTCCAGGCGTACAAAAGCCACATTGCAAACCATGATTTTCTTTAAACGCTTCTTGAATGGGATGCATTTGTTCTCCATTTGCCATGCCCTCTATAGTCATTATTTCACAGCCATCCGCTTGCACCGCCAATAGTGTACATGATTTTACAGCGTTCCCGTCTAAAGTAATTGTACATGCTCCACATCCACTTGTATCACAACCAACATGTGTTCCTGTTAAATCCATCACTTCGCGTAGGTAATGAACCAAACTCATTCTTGGTTCAATATCATTAGAATGGGATTTCCCATTTATTGTTAAAGAAATTTGCATATAGTATGATTTTAAATTGTTTGTTCTTCCACTTCTTTTTCCAAGGCCTCAAAAAATTGTTTGGACAGTGTACTCACCACTCCACTCATAATACGCTGTCCCATTCTAGCAAGTGTACCTGACATTTTTGCTTCCCCTGTATATTCAACTTGTGTTTTTCCACCCTCCGAGGGCATGAACAGCATTCTAATTTCTGCTATAACATTACCCATTTTACTTTTTTGATCCACCACAAGTACGCAACTTTCTTCCTGCACCTTTTCCTTTACAGATAATGTTCCTTCAAAAACTCCGCGAACAGGGCCAATACCTATTGAGGATACCGCATTATAATTATCTATCCCCTGTGATTCCAATTTTTTAATTCCAGGAGTAACTTTTTCTAGAATTACAGGGTCGAGTAACATTTTCCAAACTTCGCTTCTTGGAGCGCCTATTTGTCGGGTGCCTGATATCTTCATTTATTTCTATCTTACTGTTTCAAGATAAAAATAAGTGCTGACAATTGTAAGAATTATTAATTGTTTTTTTATGTAAAAGTCAAAAATTTTAGAAAATCTTTGTATACTACTCAAAAAGACATTAGATATATTGTCTATATAATAAAGATCTCTTTTTGTGAAGTTGTTGTATTACTTCTTTCAAACTATCCAAATTGTGGGCAGATGCCAAGACATCTATATAAGGTAAGGCGGTTTTCATTCCGATTACCTCAGCGGAAAATTCGGGATTTCCGGCTAAAGGATTCAGCCATATAACTTTTTTGGATTTTTTATAAATTGTCCGCATAGCCTCTTTCATCGTTTCTGGTTCACCGGTATCCCATCCATCACTTAAAATGAGAACTATTGTTTTCTTATCCAACAGTCTATGGCCAAAGTCGCTCGTGAAGTTTTGCAGGCATGAACCAATTGTTGTGCCCCCTGACCAATGCGGAACGCGCTCAGAGATGGTATCAAAAGCCTTATCGAATTCGTTATTGTCCAATATGTCGCTTACACGATGAAGTGCAGTACTGAAAACAAAGGTTTCAATTCTGTCATAGGCATTCTGAAAGGCATATATGAGATGAACAAAAAACCGACTATAAAGATCCATTGAACGACTTACATCGCAAAGCAAGACCAATTTGAGCCTGCGTTCTTTTTTTTTAGAAAAAATCAAATGCTGAATTTCGCCTCCTTTACGCAAGTTGGTCCGAATAGTACCTTTTAAATCAATACTTTGGTGATTCTTCGACTTTTTCATTAATCGACTTTTTTGATGCGTTAACCTTCTAGCCATTTTCTTCAATAAACGCATCATTAATCGCATCTCGTCCTCGCTTAAATCCAAAAAGTTCTTTCGTGTCAGAACCTCTAAATGGCTATAGGAAGAAACTTCTTTTTCGTCTGTCGATGGATTGAGATTCAACCAATTCTTAAGAGACTCGAACTGTGCTTCTTTTTTGTGTGCTTCCGATATGTTATCCCTTGGGTTGGGCTTCTCCTTTACTTTTGAGTCAGCTGCTTTAGAGAGTTGATCTTTAAATTCAGCATAATATTCATCAAACTTAGATCGCTGGAATACATTTTTGGATAAAACGGTTTTAAGAGCCTCCCGGAAATAGTATTCGGAATTGATGGGTAAATAGGAAATGGCTTTCAGTGCATCAGCCTCTTCAGTTGGGCCAATTGCGAAACCCTTGACCCTAAGAAAGCGACACAACAAAACTACATTTGCAGATAGTGTAGTCTGATGTTTTATCAAAGGTTCCATCGTTAAGTTATTCTAGATGTAACTCCGGTTTTCTCTAACAATTCGGAAAGCGCATCTTGAGTATGACGCATATCCTGCCAATCTTTTAGGACCACCCCAAGTGTATCTTCAACTATTTGTTTATCCAAAGAAGTTAAATGCATGCTGGCCAATGCTCTGGCCCAATCAATAGTCTCAGAAATTCCGGGGGTCTTTTCTAATTTCATCGCTCTCAACTCCTTCATAAAAGAACATATTTGCTGCCCTAATTTAACGTCTATCTCAGGAACTTTGCCCATAACAATTGCCAGTTCTTTCTTAAAGGTCGGATAGTCTATCCATAGATACAAACATCTTCTTCTAAGGGCTTCGGACAATTCCCTAGTTCGATTACCAGTTAAAATGATTTGCGGCTTACTTGTGGCTTTTACAGTGCCAATTTCCGGAATAGTCACTTGCCAGTCCGAAAGGACTTCCAAAAGGAAGCTTTCAAATTCCTCATCTGCCCTATCAATTTCGTCAATCAACAAAACAGAATTTTCAGGATGTGTAATAGCTTGCAAAACAGGGCGTTTTAATAAAAATTTTTCTGAAAAAATGGTTTCTTCAAGGGTTTTGATGTCTTGGCCTTTTTGCTCGGCCATTTTTAAATAGAGCAGTTGATGCTGATAATTCCACTCATAAAGCGCGTGTGTACTATCCAAACCTTCATAGCACTGCAACCTAATCAAATCTGCCTGTATTGCCTGGGCCATCACTTTTGCTATTTCAGTTTTTCCTACTCCGGCCGGACCTTCAATCAATAAAGGCTTCTCTAATTTCATTGCCAGGAATATTGACATGGCAATGGCCCCATCATCAATATATCCATGATCTTGTAGCATTTTTTGAATCTGTGATAGTTCTTTGGTTTTCATTTACTACAGCTTAATCCTAAGCAGATTAAGATACCGATATTCAACTATGGGAACAAATTTTTAATGAATAATAAATCACATCTTACAAATTATCCAACTGGTTACTACTTTTATCAGTACTAATTGTCCAGAAGAAACCCACAAAGAAAAAAGTGTCGGCTGAAGGGCGAATTGCTCTTCGATCAAAAACTCCATTGGAATTAGGTGCGTTTGCATATTGATAGCCGTTTACGTTATTAAAACCCAAAGCATTATTAACTGAAAAGTACAATATCTTCTGTTGGGAAATAAGATACGCCCAATTTAGACTGATGTTGTTATACGATTTCGTTTTCCCTGCCAGAAATTCATTACTATTCGGATTATCAAAGGGTCTTCCTGACGCATGGGTATATGAAAACCCCACTTGTGAACGCCAGTCATTTATCCAATATTTAGTGACAACAGATAAATTGTGTTTAGGGGCAAAATTTGGTGTAGCATGTTCCTCAAAATTCATATAGTCACGTTCTGTATCCAAAAAGGAATAGGAAACCCAATAATCCAGGTTTTTGATATTCTTATTATCCCTCCAAAACACATCCAAACCTGTGGCATATCCACTTCCTAAATTATTGTAATTTGAATCGAATTGTGGTGTGAAAGAATCATACTTTACCAAGTTATCGTAATCCTTGTAAAAGGCCTCTGCCCTAAACGTTTTGCCATCACCGGTATATTGATAGTTAAGAATGTAGTGTGAAGTTTTTTCAGTGTCCAAGGCTTTATCAAATTTAACATATTCTATAGATGGATTTTGATAAAAATCCCCGTATGCCAATGAGAACTGTCCATTTTCACTACTCTTGTAGCCCAAAGATACCCTAGGAGCCAAATTAAAGGCCTGCATTGCATTTGAATGTTCTCCCCGTATACCCAAATTCATGGCAAACCGATTGCTGAAAAATACATCAACCTCAGCAAACCCGGAAAATAGGTCTTCATTATAATCACTTTTAAAACTTAATCCGTCACCAGAATAGTAGGTATCGTCATAGTTTAAATTGAAGTATTCTCCACCAAAATTCAACTGAAAACGATTACTGAAATTTTTCTTTAATTTCAATTTGAGATGTGCACCAATTTCTTTGGTTTCTATCTCATCAGCCAGAATTGTGATTTCATTATTGTCTATGGAAATACTTGCCCCTGTTGAAAGTGTCCATTCGTTTTCCAAGAAATGTTTGTAGGATGTATTGAAATAGAGGTTGTTGTTCTTCAACTGAAAGCGTACAAAATCCTCATAATTAATATCTTCTTGTTCAATGTCCAGATTGCTATGATTAAAACCGGTATATAGTTTAAAAATATTGTCTTCACCATTGCTTCTAAATACCGCTTCTCCGGAAACTGATTCATAAGGTTTATTCCAGCGAACACCTTGGTTCGAAGGAATCAAAGACTCATAGGGCGCCAGATTTATGTATGACGTATTTAAACTTAAGGATTTCTCGCCCCATATTTCGGTATGCCCTACGCCACCCCCAACTGTCATTGCAGAGATATCTGTTTTTTCCTGGTCTGGTATATCGGTAGTATTCAACAATAATACACCTGACAGGGCCTGGCCATATTCTGCCGAATAACCACCGGTGCTAAATGTAATACCCTTAAATAGAAATGGTGAGAACCTTCCTCTGGTAGGAATATTATTGGCCGTGGCATTAAAAGGCTGGAACACCCTGAGTCCGTCGATAAATACCTGCGTCTCTCCTGCTGCCCCACCACGGACAAACAATCTACCATCCTCACTAACCGTTGATGTTCCTGGTAGCGTTTGAAGGGCGCCCACAAAATCACCTAAGGCTCCAGCGGTGGTAACAATATCCAAAGGTTTTAGCACAGAAACCTTGGAGTTATCGCCTGCCTCAAACGAACCAGCAGTTAAGGTAACCCCAGATAGCTGATTTATCGCTTCTTTGAGGGTTATGCGAAGATTCCTTAATAAGGTAACGTCCCCTGTTTCATAATGAGTCTCATAAGATATAATTGAAATTACTAAAGTATGGGATCCACTTTCATTGGTTTCAAAGGAGAAATTCCCACTCTCATCGGTAGACGTTCCATCATAGGTGCCTTCTAGGTAAACATTCGCCCCAACAATAGGAGTGTTTTTATCGTCCTTAACAGTTCCAATAATACTGGTCTGGGCAATAATTAAGGTTGAAAACAAGAGTGTGATCGCAGAGATTAGTTGTTTAAGCATTGCTGTTCGTTTTTGTCTGAACAAATGTGCGAACAGCATTGTGGTCTCGCTAAATTTGATTACCGAATCGTAGAATTTTTAGACTGAAATGTACACGCTTATTTGGATTACAATTCGCTCCAAGTATTCAACAGTTGGGTAGTTCCTTTTTCTAAAACAAACGGTTATTTGGGAAGTTTGAACTATCTAATAACAATTAAACCTTTGAACAACATGAAAACATTAGGACTTATTTTCGGATTAGTATTTATAGGCTTTGTAGCAACTGCCCAAGAAAATAATGGGATTAGCATTACCGTAACCATTGAAAATGTTCTTTCCGATGAAGGGAAAATTCTCGGTGCACTGCACTCTACAGAAACCTTTATGAAAGGCCCGGGAATACTGAATGAAGTAAAAAATGCAGTCAAAGGAGAGGTCACACTCACTTTTTCAGAAGTAACGCCAGGCACATTTGCCATAATGGTATTGCATGATAGCAATAACAACAACCGAATGGATTATGAAGCCAATGGAATGCCCAAAGAAAGCTTTGCTACCTCAGGAAATTTGGAACCTTATGGTCCTCCTACTTTCAATTCAGCGAAATTCGAAGTAGCCAACGAAGATTTGGAATTTAGAATTCGGTTTTAATAAGAATTCATCAATCAAAAAAGGCTTGCCAATGGCAAGCTTTTTTTGTTGTTTAAGCTTTAAACACTACATTTAATTAGGTTTTAACCAAAAAACCGAAGGCTCCCCCCACCATTTAAATGAAAAAAATTACACCTATATTGATTTGGGGAATGCTTATATGCCAATTGGGTTTCGGGCAGTACTCCACAATTGATAGTTTAAAAACTACTTGGAACGACATTTCCCAAAGTGACTCGGTGCGGTACCAAGCGGGTCTTGATATTTTCATGCTTCAGTTTAGAAAAAACTTGGATACGGCCAGGTCTACAGGTACTCAATTATTACAATTCGCGCTTAACAAAAAAAATAGGACATGGGAAGCAACTGCGTTTCGTTATATTGGAAATAGTTACGCAGTGCAAGGTAGATTTCAGAAGGCCCTGGAATTCTTTCTTAAAAGCCAAGGGATTTTACAAGAATTAGGAGACAAAATGGGAATGGCCACAACCTATAGCAATATAGGTACCGTTTATTATGAATTGGGTAATTATCCCGAATCATTAGATAACCTCTTGGCTGGATTAAAACTCTCAGAAGAACTAAATGATCAACCTGGATTATCAAGAGTAACCAATAATTTGGGAAATGTTTTTGTACGCCAAAAAAACAATGAAAAAGCTCTGGAATACTACTCCTACAGCCTTAAAATAAAAGAGGAACTAGGGAACAGACGCGCTTTACCCGCTGCTTACAACAATATTGGACTCACCTATACCAATCTACAAAATCATAAACTTGCACTTGAAAATTTACTCATGAGTGCCCGAATAGCAGAAGAAATAAATGATAAAATTTCCCTTACACGCGCGTATAATAACCTAGGAGAGGAATACAATGTTCAAGGTGATTTTTCGAAAGCATTGGAATACTTAAACAAAAGTATTAGGATAAAAAATGAAATTAATGACAATGAGGGGCTAGCATCTTCCTACCTATATAGAGGCAGAAACCATCTGTATCAAAAAAAATACGCTTTGGCGAAAAACGATTGCGAAAAAAGTTTGGCGTTAGGACGGGAAATGAGTGTTCCAATTATTCAGCAAAATGCCTACCAATGTCTAAGTAGTGCTTGGGAAGGTTTAGGAAATTTGAGCAAATCCATCGAGTATTATAAGCAATTCATAAATGTCAGGGATACTTTATTCAATAAGGAAAAGACAGAAGAAATTACTCGTAAGGAAATGCAATATCAATTTGAAAAAAAACAGCTGTCTGACAGTATTGCTTTCACGATGCAAAAAGCAGAACAGGAATTATCTTTTGAAAGAAACCTGAGTAGGCAGCGTAATTTATTGAATCTTGTGATTTTTGGTGGTCTGGGATTACTTCTCATTGGGTTAATATATTGGCGTTCTAGACAAAAAAGTAAAAAATTGGAGCAAGAACGAAATGTGATAAATAAATTGAAACAAGTTGACCAATTAAAAGATCAGTTTCTTGCCAACACCTCCCACGAACTTCGTACACCCCTGAACGGTATAATAGGACTTTCAGAATCCTTAAAAGATGGGGTTGCAGGAAAAATGTCTCAAAAGGCCCATGAGAATTTGGATATGATTTCAAATAGCGGAAAACGATTATCCCATTTGGTCAATGACATTTTGGATTTTTCCAAATTAAAAAACAAAGACCTGCTACTATCTATTCGTCCAGTTGATCTTCATGCTACCTTGGATGTGGTTTTGAAGCTTTCTGAAATGCTGATCCTGGATAAGGATTTGAAGCTGGTAAATTTAATTCCTGATTCTATACCCTTGGTGGAAGCGGATGAAAATAGGCTTCAACAAATTTTACACAACCTCATAGGGAATGCCATTAAGTTTACTGAAAATGGACATGTTCAAATCAATGCTGAAGAAAAAAATGGAATGATTAGTATCTCTATTACGGATACAGGAATCGGAATCGCCAAAGAAAATTTAGAAAACATTTTTAAATCCTTTGAACAAGCCGATGGTTCAACTGAAAGGGAATACGGTGGAACTGGTTTGGGACTTTCCGTGTCTAAACAATTGGTAGAGCTTCACAATGGAAAACTTGAAGTACGTTCTCATTTAGGCAAGGGATCTACCTTTATCTTTACGCTTCCTAAAAGTGATGCAAAGCACAAAAATATAATGATCTCCAAAGACAAATCCCTGGAAAGTATTTCTACTCTTCAAGAGGATGTAGGAAAAAGCAAAGTTGTATCCGACAAAGCACAAGCTAATTTTAACCAGGGAACGCGAATCTTGATAGTTGATGATGATCCAATCAATAGACGGGTTTTGGAAAATCATCTTACTGTAGCGGGTTATGGGATTACCACTGCAAGTACTGGACAAGAGGCACTATCTTATATTGATCAGAATCAAGACTTTGATTTGATTTTATTGGATGTTATGATGCCCGGTATGTCTGGTTATGAAGTATGCCAAGCCATCAGGAAAAAATATTTAACCAGCGAGCTCCCGATAGTGTTGCTTACAGCCAAGAACAGAGTCAGCGATCTTGTAACTGGCTTTAGTGTTGGAGCCAATGATTATTTGACCAAACCCAATTCTAAAAATGAATTATTGAGCAGGATAAAAACCCATGTAAATCTGAATGGAATACATAAGGCCGCTAGTAGGTTCGTACCTACAGAATTTATAAAATCGGTGGGAAGGGAAGCCATTACCGATGTTGTTTTAGGGGATTATGTAGAGAAGGACGTTACCGTTCTTTTTACAGACATAAGGGAATACACCACGATAGCGGAAAGTATGACGCCACAACAGAATTTCAAATTCGTCAACGCCTACGTAAGCAAAATGGGACCCGAAATACAACGGAACAGGGGTTTTGTGAATCAGTATTTGGGTGATGGGATAATGGCGCTATTCCCGCATGAGGCAAGACATGCCTTGCAGGCGGCTATTGACATGCAAAAAGCACTACAGGAGTACAACAAGAGAAGAATCAGCAAAGGTTATATGCCAATTGCTGTTGGGATGGGATTACATACGGGCCCTTTGGTAATGGGCATCATAGGAGATGTTATTCGAAATGATACTGCTATAATTGCTGATACCGTAAATACGGCATCTCGTATGGAAGGCGTTACAAAACACTACGGTGCGAATATTATTATCAGCGAAAACAGTCTGCAAACCATCGAAAATCAAGATGATTTTCATTTTCGTTTTTTAGGAAAAGTCAAGGCCAAGGGAAAAGATAAGGTCATTGGTATTTATGAATGTTTTGATGGGGATTCAAAGGACAATATTGCCCTTAAAATTAAGACCCTTAAGGACTTTGAAAAAGGGCTGGGTTTTTTCCTTGCACATGAATTTCCAAAAGCCTCGGCTGCTTTTGATAAGGTACTTAATAAGAACCCAGATGATTTAGTGGCTAAATATTTTGTCACCAAATCGGCTGAATTAACGATATCCGGAATATCTAAAGATGGGGATATCGTTAATACTATGAAATTGAAGTAAACTTCTGCTTTCTAAAGTACTGGTAGCTCATATTTTCAACGAAAGTCGTAATATCTTCTGTTCTAGAAAATTGAAAATAGCTTCCTTTTCTATATTTCCTCAGCCAACCAAGCCTTCATCATCCAAACGGTTTTCTCTTGTTCGGTAATAAAATCTCCCATCATTGAATTTGTTCCCTCATCATCAGCATCTCCAGAAGCATTCAAAATTCTACGTTCAATTATCAGGAGATGCGATAACGAATCTACAATAAGTCGAATCGCATCCACGTCTTTGGTAATATTCTTACCAACGGGCACTTCAGACTTCGCTATATAATCCGCATAGGTATGCAAAGGTACACCACCTAGCGTAAGAACACGTTCTGCAATCTCATCAACCTTCATATTCGCATCATCATAAAGCTCTTCAAACTTCACGTGTAAATCAAAAAAATGTTTTCCTTTGATATTCCAATGTATACCTCTCAAATTTTGGTAATACTGCTGGAAATTCGCTAATAATTCATTCAATTCGTTGCTTAATACCAATGACTTCTCAGCA
The DNA here is from genome assembly GCA_024228355.1 of Maribacter sp. Taxonomy (GTDB): domain Bacteria; phylum Bacteroidota; class Bacteroidia; order Flavobacteriales; family Flavobacteriaceae; genus Maribacter_A. The sequence goes on from JAAETN010000022.1 coordinate 15,196, forward strand.
TTTAAACCTATACTATTTAATTCCATATCTTATACTTTTAATTATTATACTATAAATTTAATCAATTGTATTATTATATATCAATAGATTTAATTGATAATTATTATTTCAATATCGAATTTGATTATTCTTTGTAGTTGTCTTTGGATGAGACAAGGTTTTTGTCTCTTTTTCCCTTCAAATTTTGGGAAAAGAATAACAATTGGCGTAATTTTTGATTGATCTAAATCACTAGTTTTAACCATCCAAAACCCAACCCATCATGAACAAAAAAAGAATCCTCTTAATTGGCATTCCCGTTCTATTGATTGTTCTCGGTTATGCCTTTTTAGGCACAGGAACTGATGAAGAAATTTCAATTACCGCTAAAGTAACAAAGGGAGTATTTTTGAATGAAGTCATAATTTCCGGAGAAGCTCAATCTACCAGTTTAAAGAAAATTGATGCGCCTGTCGAACTCCGAAATTACCGCCTCTATGATGTAAAAATCCAAGATCTGGTACCCGAGGGAACCGTGGTTAAAAAAGGGGATTATGTTGGTAAATTAGACCCTTCTGGTATTAATGGCCAAATTATTGATGCGCAATTAAGTTTAGAAAGCGCAGAGTCAAAATATACCCAAGAACAATTAGACACTACGCTTACGTTAAAACAGGAGCGAACCGCAATCAAAGATATCCAGTTTAACATTGAAGAGGATAAGTTGGAGTTGAAGCAATCTATTTATGAATCGCCTGTTACCATTAGGCAGTTGGAAATAAAAATAGAGAGGGCAGAACGGGATTTAAAAGAGAACAAAGAGGATTATTCTATAAAAAAGAGAAAAGCCATAGCTAAAATGGTGGAGGTTGGCACTGAAGTATCTAAAATAAGGACAAAACTGGATGGCCTTCTTGAATTACAGAAATCCTTTACCATTCATTCTAGTGCGAATGGCATGATTACTTATATGAAAAATAGAGATGGTACTAAAAGAATAGTCGGATCGAGCATAAGTCCTTGGGATCCAACTATTGCCACTTTACCGGATTTAACCAAAATGGAATCAAAGACCTATGCCAATGAAGTTGATATTAGGAAAATAAAGAAGGACTTGTCAGTTACTATTGGTTTTGATGCCTTCCCAGATGTTTCTCTGGCAGGTACTGTTACTAGTGTCGCGAATGTAGGTGAAAAAAAGAGGGGTTCTGATATCAACCTATTTCAGGTCATGGTAAAATTAAATGAGACAAACACGAACATTCGACCTGGTATGACCACTTCTAATAGAATTCTAATTGAAGAGGAAGAAAATGTACTTACTGTTCCACTTGAAGCTATTTTTTCCAAAGACTCAGTTAGTTATGTATATACAAAATCTGGATTTTCCATTACAAAGAAAGAAATAGAGTTAGGAGATTCTAACTTTGATGCTGTGATCGTTAAAAACGGATTAAAGGAAAATGATGTGGTTTATCTAAGTAAACCAGAAGGATTGGAGGAAAAAAGTATTGCACTATTAAAGTAATTAGTACATGATAGACAAAATACTTTTAGAACAGGTTAAATCTAATCTGACTGAAGCAATTCGTGTAATCCTAGCTAACAAAATACGAACTTTTCTAACCGCCTTGGGAATTATTTTTGGGGTTGCAGCGGTAATTACCATGCTTGCCATAGGAAAAGGAGCTGAACAAGAGATTCTAGCACAATTAGAACTGGTCGGAGTAAACAATATTGTAGTCACACCTATACCAGAGGAAGTCGAAGAAGATGATACTGAAGAAAACGAAGATGCAAGCTCTGCTGAAATTAAAAGGTTTTCCAAGGGATTGGATTTATTGGATGTTACCAGTATACAAAACACTATTCCAACGGTCAAGCAGGTTAGTCCAGAGATTATTCTGGATACGTATGTGATAAATGCAGGAAAGCAGAATTCTGTTAAATTAATTGGAGTTACCAATGCATTTTTCAAGACTTCGAATATTAATATCGGTAGGGGTCGAAACTTTACTGAAAAGCAAACCATACATGCCATGCCCGTATGCGTCATAGGGGAGAAAGTCGAAAAAAAATTATTTACAGGTGAAAGTGCCTTGGACAAGTATATTAAGGTCAAGGATGTTTGGCTTAAGGTCATTGGTGTGATTGAGGAAAAATTAATTTCCGAAACTGCTCAGGAAAATTTGGGTATTAGGGACTTAAACCAAGATGTTTATATCCCCATTAAAACATTTTTGGTAAGATATAAAGACCGTAAGATAATTGGCGACCAACCCATAGATTATAATCAAATGTTTGGACAACAAGGCGGGCCGAAAAAGCGTATTCCAAGAGGGAACTATCATCAAATAGATAAACTAACGATTCAGGTCAATAATTCAAATGAATTAAAATCGACTGCTGAAGTTGTTAGCAAAATGCTTAGAAGAAAGCACAATGACATGCTGGATTTTGAGATTACAATTCCCATAAACCTGCTAAAACAACAACAAAAAACAAAGCAGATCTTCAATATTGTCCTGAGCATTATCGCCGGGATATCGTTATTAATTGGTGGGATTGGTATTATGAATATTATGTTGGCCTCAATACTTGAGCGAACTAAGGAAATTGGTATAATGAAGGCCATTGGAGCTACCAAACAAGATATCATATTACAATTTTTGTCAGAATCAGTCATAATAAGTCTGGGTGGTGGTCTAGTAGGTGTACTGTTGGGGATTATTGCTTCATACGGGTTGGAATTGGCAACTGACATTGAAACCATTATTACTTTAGGTTCTATTGCATTATCTTTTTTCGTAGCCACCTTTATCGGACTCCTTTTTGGTGTGTTTCCCGCAAAATCAGCATCTGAAAAAAACCCTATAGAAGCCATTAGACATGAATAGTCTGTACCAGGAATCCCTATCAAACTTTTAAAATATTACAACTTTCACATCAAATAATAAAATCAAATGAGAAGACTACTATTTTTACTCTTTCTGGTTTCCAATATGTTGGTTAACGGACAATCCAAAAATATTCAATTATCGGAAGCCATAAAAATAGCTCAAAAAAAGTCTCCAGAGTACAAAAGGGCCCTTAACACCCACCAAAGAAGTTATTGGAGGTACAGAAATTATGTAGCAGACTTCTTGCCCCAAATGAGTCTAGGTGCAACCTTGCCAGAATATTCAAATTCTACAACACGAATCGTAAATGATCAAGGTCAAGATATTTTTGTAAAGCAAAATCAGTCTATAATTGAAACCAATTTTATGATTGAGCAAAAAGTACCCTATACAGGGGGGGCGTTCTTTATCAACACCCAGTTGGAGCGTGTTAATAGATTAGGGATAGATAAGTCAACAAACTATTCATTGGTACCCTTCTCTATTAATTATTTTCAAAATTCCTTGTTTTATAACCCTTATAAATGGGATCGTAAAATAGAACCCCTTAGATATGAGGAATCCAAACGTAATATTATAGAGCGGATGGAAGATATCTCATTATCCACATGTCTGCTTTATTTTGGTTTGTTGAAAGCCCAAGTGAGTTTGGATATTGCCCACAAAAATCTGTCTAACCAGGATACGTTACTCCAAATAACCCAAGGTCGATTCAAAATAGGAAAAGTCGCGGAAAATGAACTTTTACAGATTGAATTGAGTCATTTGAATTCTAAAAATAATGTTACCACTAATACTGTTCTGCTTAAAAAAACTTCGCAAGATCTCGCGCGATTTTTGGAATTGGAAACAGAAACTATTGAATTGGCGGTTCCGGAAAAATTGGAAGATTTTGCCGTTAGTATTGAAAAGGCCGTAGAGGAAGCAGAAAAAAATAGAAAATCTGTTATTGAATTTAGACGAAGACGCTTGGAAGCCGAAAAGGAATTGGCACGAGTTAAAGGCAGCAATCGTTTGGAGATTAATGTGCGCGCTAATTTTGGATTAAATAGGCGTGCCGAAGATTATAATAACCTATTTCAAGATTACGATCAACAACAGAGTGTCCGCGTAAGATTGGGAATTCCGATATTTGATTGGGGCGTATCCAAATCAAGACGAAAAATGGCCGAAGCGGATTTGAGCTTAATCGAAAATGACATAGACCAGGAACAACAAGAATTTGAACAAGAAATATTTCTGCATACCTTAAATTGGTCCAGTCAAAGAGATTTTTTGGCCACGGCCGAGAAAGCACAGGAAATAGCACTTAAGAGATATGAAATTACGAAAAAAAGGTACATTCTAGGAAAAATTACCATAACCGATCTAAATATTGCACAACAGGAGAAAGACAAAGCGGTTCTTGAATATCTTAATTCATTGGAGAAGTTTTGGGTCAATTATTATACACTAAGGAAATTGACGCTTTATGATTTCATTAAAGATGAAAAACTTAAAATAGCGGATATCGTGTTTGATTAGTAATCATGCTGCACTTTAGGTCAAATTTCCATAATTTTAGGGCTTAAACATCATTATAAATGACCATTACCCAATTACGATATGTTTTGGCGGTTGCCGAACATCAGAACTTTACGCTGGCAGCCCAAAAAAGTTTTGTTACCCAACCAACATTAAGTATGCAAGTCCAAAAGCTTGAAGATGAATTGGATGTGTTGATTTTTGACAGAAGCAAAAAACCGATTTCGATTACCGAAGTTGGTAAGAAAATTGTTGCTCAGGCCAAAAACATTGTAAATGAAGCTGAAAGAATAAAGGATATTGTTGATCAGGAAAAAGGATTTATCGGGGGCGATTTTACCTTAGGGATTATCCCTACAATAATGCCAACGCTGCTGCCTATGTTTTTGAAGACCTTTATCAGTAAATACCCAAAAGTCAACCTCATCATAAAGGAACAAAACACTGAAAGTCTTATTCGCAATATTCAAGACGGACATCTAGATGCTGGGATAGCCGCTACACCTTTGGAAATTGAATTTATAAAGGAGCGCCCTTTATACTATGAACCTTTTGTAGGATATGTTCCTACGGATCATAGGTTGGGCAAGGCTGTAAATTTGAATCCTGAGGATCTGGACATTTCTGATATCTTACTATTGAAAGACGGACATTGTTTTAGAGATGGAGTCATTAACATATGTAACTCACCAAAGAATTATGATGAAGAGCATTTTCAATTGCAGAGTGGCAGTTTCGAAACCTTGATAAATTTATCAAATGAAGGCTTGGGAATGACCTTATTACCTTATTTGAACACAGTGGAATTAGATGAAGTCAAAAAGAATAATCTGAAATACTTCAACAACCCATCACCCGCTAGGGAGGTGAGTTTGATTTACCACAAAAGCGAATTGAAAATTCAAATTACCGAAGCCCTGAAAGATGTAATCTCAGGAATCGTAAGAGGTGCTATTGCTTTTCAGGACATAAAAATTATTAGTCCTATCAATAAATAGAGATTAATTAATAGGTTTAAAGCGATAGGAACATTCTTCAATACAACCGATAAACCCCAAGATGAGATTATCATTTTCAAACCAAATATTGTATTTGGGTTCATTAAGTTGTGAATTGCATAAAAATCTCAAAAACAATTTGTCTTCATATAGGGCAAACGTGCCGCTAATTGGTCCCTTACAAGCATCCCATTTAGACAATGTTATAGTGCCATCAGTTTTAAATTCATATATATCACCATCGGTTACAATAGACCAATCAACAATGCCTCCAGGGCTTATTTTCGTTGCTTCCAATTGCCATTTGCCTATAATGTCATGATCAACTTGATTGCTGCTTAAATCATCATCCGTACATCCTAAAAACAATACGAAAATAATAGTAGGTATATATTTCATACAATTGTTTTTACTAATTGTTGTATACACTACAAACGACAATCTTTGTTTTTTATTGGAAAAAAGAAAACCACTCTTTCGAGTGGTTTCGTATTATGCTTTTAAATAGATAAGACTTTCTTGCAGTTGTGGCTTATCGGTAATGAACTGCTGCAACCAGTGCCTCAATTCCTCTAATTCGGCCGGCAATAATCTCTTAACCGCCTTTTTCAACTCTTTGCAAAAGAGTTTTGTGTCAAAACTAACTTTTTTAAGTACAGTTTTGGTGTACTCAAGCATAGCTCTAGCCATATTCCAAAATGTTTTTAATTAGTTGTTGTATTCGGTAAAGTTAACCATAAATACCCATACAATATTGTTCTCATATTGTTAAAAATTCAATAATTTCCTTTTAATATAGTTTTCCAAAACAGAAATTGGTAATTTTCACGTTCATCCTATGAAAAAAATCGTTGTATTACTTCTATTAACTTTCTTAATTACAGGATGTTCTACTTCTAAAAGAAGAATTGTCAAAAAGATTGATACTCAAATCAAATCTGAGCAGTATAAAAATCAATTTACCGGTTTTTTGATAATCGATCCCGTAAGCATGGATACTATTTACAGTATTAACAGTACTAGGTATTTTATTCCGGCCAGTAATACCAAGATCTTCACACTTTTTACTTCACTAAACCTACTACCTGATAGTATCCCTACTTTGAAATATGTTATTAAGAACGATACATTAATTGCACAAGGTACTGGTGACCCTGCCGTGTTGCATCCTTATTTTAATGATAGTACAGCGCTCCATTTTATGGACAAATATGAAAACATCGCCTTTTATCCCAACAATTTCAGGGAAGAGAAATTCGGACCTGGTTGGTCCTGGGATGACTATCATTGGTACTATTCGCCCGAACGAAGTTCCCTTCCACTATACGGAAATGTACTGACCATTAAAAATACTGACTCGCTTGAAGTACATCCAAAATATTTTAAGGATAGTATTGTGTCTATAGATTACCCGGTAAACCGAGAATTACAGAAAAACGTATTTTATTTCAATCCGTCGAAAAAAGATACCGTTGAAATTCCTTTTAGAGTGGATACTAATACAACCAAAATCCTTTTGGAAAAGGTACTCAAAAAGAAAATACAAATTACCCGTACATTTCCAGAAGTTGGGCAACAGATTTTATATGGAATGCCTTCTGATTCTGTTTATAAAAGAATGATGCAAGTAAGCGATAATTTTCTTGCAGAGCAGTTATTGATTTTGGGATCCTCTACCCTATCAGATACTTTGAACAGCTACAAGGCCAGGGAATATGTACTTGATAATCAATTATCAGATTTAAGGCAACCCCCTAGATGGGTAGATGGTTCGGGCTTGTCTCGTTATAATCTCTTTTCACCTGAATCATTTGTACATGTCCTCTATAAAATGTATCGTGAAATACCAAGAGAACGGTTATTTTTATTTTTCCCTACAGGTGGAGAATCGGGTACCTTGGAAGACTGGTACCCAGGAGATCAAAATCCCTATATATATGCCAAGACCGGGAGTTTGGGGAACAATCATAATCTTAGTGGGTACCTAATAACTAAATCAGGTAAAACTTTGATATTCAGCTTTATGAACAATCATTTTATGGAAAGTTCGTCAGAAATAAAAAAACGAATGCAAGGTATTTTCGAGAATATTCGGGATACCTATTGATCCTACTCTACACTCCCATTAACTTATTAATCTGGGCATATTGTAACAACATAATGGTCTTGGCATCCCTGATTTCCCCAGTTTGGATCATTTCCAAAGCTTTTTTAAAATCCAATTCCAACACTTCAATATTCTCGCTCTCATCTTCGGCACCACCACCCTCGCTTATTTTCATATCCTCTGCATATTCACCGATAAAAAAATGCAGGATTTCAGTGACTGAACCTGGTGACATATAAGATTCAAATACCTTTATAACGTTTTCAACCTTGTAGCCTGTTTCTTCCTCGACTTCCTTATTTATGCAATCCTCGGGATGGTTACCATCCAATAGGCCAGCACAAACTTCAATCATCATTCCCTGCTCATTACCGTTGACATAGGTGGGCATTCTGAACTGTCGTGTCAATACCACATTCCCTTTCTTAGGATTATAGAGAAGAATAGCAGCACCATTGCCCCTATCGTAGGCCTCTCTTATTTGGGTCTCCCATGAGCCATCCTCTTTTTGGTAATCAAACGTGATTTTGTTCAGCGTATACCAGTTATCTGACAATAGCTCCGTTTTTATGTTTTTTACCTTACCGTTTTTCAATAAAATTAAGTTTGAATTAATTAGGAGCTTTAAAATCGATTATCACCTCCCACTATATCTCCTATAGTGCCTAAAATACTACCTTCACCTTTGTCCTTACCGCCTCTTGGAAGTGATGCCAATACCCTACCGGCCAATCTACTAAAGGGTAAGGATTGTATATAAACCGTACCGGGACCTCTTAGTGTTGCGAAAAACAAACCTTCACCTCCAAAAACGGTGTTTTTTATTCCGCCTACGAATTCAATATCATAATCAACATCTTTGGTAAATCCTACTATACAGCCAGTATCCACTTTCAGGACCTCACCAGGACCAAGTACTTTTTTAGCTAAAGTACCGCCCGCGTGTACAAAAGCCATTCCGTCACCTTCCAACTTTTGCATGATAAAACCTTCGCCACCAAAAAGACCCCTACCTAAGCGTTTGGAGAATTCGATTCCTATAGACACACCCTTGGCAGCGCAAAGAAATGCATCTTTCTGGCAAATAAATTTACCCTCCTTTTCAGAGAGATCAATAGGTAAGATCTTCCCTGGATATGGCGAAGCAAAACTCACTTGTTTTTTTCCTTGTCCCACATTTAGAAAAGCGGTCATAAAAAGGCTTTCCCCTGTCAAAACCCGCTTACCAGCGGAAAATATTTTTCCAAGGACACTATTGTCCTGATTGGAGCCATCCCCAAAAATGGTATCCATCTTTATATCTGAATCCATCATCATAAAACTGCCAGCTTCTGCCACAACAGCTTCCTGGGGATCTAGTTCTATTTCAACATACTGCATTTCTTCCCCAAAAATCTCGTAATCTATTTCGTGTGCGTTCATTTTTCTAGTCTTTAGTTTATAGTGGTTAGTTGCTAGCAACCCTTAATTGTTACAATTTTACATTTATTTAGTAGGCTTGGATTCTATCAATCCTGCATCTATGAACTCTTAACCCGAACCGTCCACTCAAATTTAAAGGTAGAGACCACAACCCCATCTTCATTTACACCCACCGATTTCATCCAAATGGTCTGCCCCTCCCCTGTGGCAATCGTTTGGTCCAAGGCATCTTTTATTAAATGTCCGTCTTCACATGTAAAAGTTATTCTACCTGTAGCCTTTTTTGAAAAGTTGGCAGTATTATTCGCTACTAGCATTGAGATATTCTTACCACTTTCCTTTATTTGATCTATGACCATGGTTCCGGTACTAAACTCCGCAGCCATACCCTGAACAGCCCAAAACATTGACTTAAAAGGGTTCTGATTGAACCATCTGTGCTTAACTGTTACAATTGTTTTTTGTTTGTCAATATACTTTAAGCGTACACCGCACCACCAAGCTGATGGTAATTTGAAAAAAGTGAATGTATTGTATTTTCCTGTGGAAGTACCCATATTCATTGTAATTTTCCCTAAAAGTATATAAAATAATTGAAGTATTAAATGTTAATGTTTTGTTAATATTTAGTACTATGTCTTGCATGGTACCTTCTTTTAGCTATATATTTGTATAAGAAAATAATAGGCCATGACAGACACCTTATCAAAACACGAGAGAAATTTATCGGCAATTATACATGCATCGACCTTTAGTAAGTTCTTTATTCCCTTTGGCAATTTCATATTTCCATTAGTATTATGGACTGCCAATAAAAAGGAATATGAGTTTGTGGATTATAACGGTAAGCAAGCTTTGAACTTTCAAATTAGTATGCTTTTATACTCAATCATTTTGGGTATAGTGAGCATTCCGTTCTTTCTTGGATTTATCCCGGAAATATTTGAACATGGTCATTTTGGATTGGGTAACCTTAATAGTTATAACAATTTCAATTTTGACTTTGATTTTGACGATATGCCCTTTGGATCATGGATATTCCCAATTGGGATTGCAGGACTTTTACAAGCAGGGCTTTTTATCGTAAATGTGGTTTACACCATTTTGGCAACGATTAGAACCAATGAAGGACAGACTTTCAGTTATCCCATCACTATAAAATTCATTAAATAAAATTAGTTATGTACATCAATCAAACAATCAATGGCAAATTAGTTGGTACTCATCACACCAAAGGGGTTTAATCATCAATCAAAACCTGTCCTGAAATTGTTTCAGAACATTTTAATCAAATGTCGCGAATCGAAAGAATTCCAGGGCAGGAAAAACGAACAGTTAAATTAATAGAATAATGAAATTATGAATGTAGAAAACACAAAAGCACAAATGCGCAAGGGGGTTTTGGAATACTGCATACTTTCCATTCTTAACGGAGAGGACAAATATGCGTCAGAAATTCTGAGTACCTTAAAGGACGCTAAGATGCTCGTAGTTGAAGGGACCATTTACCCCCTTCTAACGAGGTTAAAGAATGCAGGCCTGCTCAACTATCGTTGGGAAGAGTCTACTTCAGGACCACCACGAAAATATTATACGTTGACCGAAACCGGCAAATTATTCCTTAAGGAATTGGATAGCACTTGGGACGAATTAAGAATGGCCACTAATGTGGTAACCAACAAAAAAAATAAAAAATAATGAACAGGACAGTAAATATAAATCTCGCAAATACACTTTTTCATATGGATGAAGAAGCGTTCAACAAAATGCGTCGTTATTTAGAAGCAATAAAACGTTCATTCGTCAATACTCCTGGTAGCGATGAAATACAAGCCGATATTGAAGCGCGTATAGCCGAACTTTTCTATGAGAAATTGGAAAACGAACGTCAGGTAATCACTCTTAAAGAAGTAGATGAAGTTATTGCAGTCATGGGCCAACCTGAGGATTACATGATCGATGAGGATATTTTTGACGATGAGCCAAAAGCTAAATCCACATCAACAGGAACTACTGGAAGAGTTAAAAAATTGTACAGGGATATTGATCACAAATATATTGGCGGTGTATGTTCCGGATTGGAGCATTATCTAGGTTTTGATGCCTTATGGATCCGAATTATATTTATTATTGTGGCACTTACAACAGGCTTTGGTTTTATAGCCTATATTCTTCTTTGGATCTTAGTTCCTGAAGCAGAAACTACCTCCCAAAAATTGGATATGACGGGAAAGCCCGTGAATATCAGCAACATAGAACGTAAAGTGAAAGAAGGGTTTGATGACGTTGCTGATAAGGTTAAAAGTGTTGACTATGAAAAAATGGGAAACAAAGTTAAGAGCAGCAGCAAAACATTCTTTGATACGTTAGGTGATGTTATTATGTTCCTGTTTATGGTTATCGGTAAATTCATTGGAATCTTGTTGATCATAATCGGAGCAGCAACCTTAATAGGCTTGTTTGTTGGATTATTTACCGTGGGTGTCTTGGATATGATCCACATACCTGGTGTAGATTTCTATAATATGGTAAACTCAACCAACGCACCAGTATGGGTAGTTTCATTATTGGCCTTCTTTGTAGTAGGTATTCCTTTCTTTTTCGTTCTCTATTTGGGACTAAAAATATTGGTGAACAACCTAAAATCAATCGGTAATATCGCTAAATTCTCCTTATTGGGTCTATGGTTGATATCCTTGATAACCTTAGTTGTATTAGGTATACGTCAAGCCGCTGCACATGCATATTCAGATAGTGTTTCAACGGAGCAGACTATTAATTTTGAAGTCCCCATTGACACTTTGCAAATAAGTATGCATTCATCCGAGCTTTATCAAAAAAGAAGAAATATGGCCATTGATGGTGTTATGGTAACTTCATCTGATAACGGAGAGGAAATTTTGGTTTCCGATGATGTGCGCCTTTCCTTGAAGAAATCTAAAGACAGTGTGGTAAGAATAAAAATTCGTAAGGATGCGAACGGTCGTTCTTTTAATGAAGCTAAGGAAACAGCGGGCAATATTGACTATTCCTATGCTGTGGAAGGCAACTCAATAGTCTTGGATGACTTCTTATCCACCTCAATGAACAATAAGTTCAGGGATCAAGAAGTAAGGATCACTCTTTTTATACCGGAAGGAAAAACCATTCAATTTGATAACGAATCAGTACGCTGTATAAGAATGGGTACTAAAAATGATAGTGATATGGGTCGTTGCGAGGTACCTGACTATACTTGGATCATGGGTGAGGATGGAGAGCTTAAATGCCAGGATTGCCCCGAAAGTATTGAGGACGAAGACGATAATGACGGTCATATCATTATCAATGAAGATGGTATAGACATCGACATTAAAGATAATGGGGATTCTTTTGAAATGAAGATCAATGAAGACGGAGTAAAGATAAAAGCAGATGATAGTAGCGACGGTGAGGTCCTGAACATTGATCTTAATGATGAAGGAGAAGGTCTCAAAATGAACATCGACGAGAACGGTGTTGAAATCAAGACCAAAGCTAATTAGAGTATAATACAACTCAGCATTAATATTCAACAACTGGGTTAATCAAAATGGTGTAAGCGCCATATTAATAAGATATTTATTCGTCAATTAACAACAATCAAAACGCCTATAGGGCAAACCTAAAAAAAACAATCATGACAACACTAGTAAGAATTACAATCGCATTGATCTTGACCTTATTCCTATCCTCTTGTGGATTAGACATAAACTTTGGTGACTTTGGCAGTGGTAAAAAAGGTAACGGGATAGTTACCAGTGAAACAAGGGAAATTACCAGTGACTTTACCGTCGTTTCAGCATCAGAAGGACTTGATGTCTATGTTACTGATGGAGATGAATTTGAAATAACAGTAGAGGCAGATGAAAACATCATAGACCTTATCGCAACTGATATAAAAAATGACAAATTACGTATTCATGCTGAAGAAAACATAGGTAGGGCTACTAAGAAGGTATATGTTACAATGCCAGAAATAACAGGTCTAAAAAGTTCTAGTGGGGCACATTTAAGCACTGAGAATACTGTAAAGTCAGACAAATTGGAAATAGATGCCAGTAGTGGTGCCAATGTGAACATTGAGATGCAAGTTAGTGAAGTAGACATAGATGCAAGTAGTGGTGCTAATCTAAGTCTTTCCGGTGATGCGCAAACCGTTTTTGTAGATGCCAGTTCTGGAGCTAACATCAATGCAAAAAAATTGATAACCAAAATCTGCCAAGCAGGAGCCAGTAGTGGTGGAAACGTATCTGTGAACGTTTCTGATGACCTAACCGCAGATGCCAGCAGTGGAGGTAACATCTCTTACTCCGGTGAAGCGAGGGTTACTAAAAAGAAGTCTGTTTCAGGTAGCGTTCATAAAAATTAACGGATTTAAAACAAACTAACGCTGTTAATGGCCACCGAAATTTCGGTGGCTTTTTCATTTTATTCTCCCTTGGGTTTATCTATATTAGTATAAACATTTATCAGATGCAGGTTAGTTTAAAAAAATACACCCTCGTATTAAAACATACCTTTAGTATTTCTCGTGAATCCTATGATTTTCAGGATACTTTGATTGTTGGGCTTACCCAGAACGGCAAAACAGGCTATGGTGAAGCCACTTCAAATCGTTATTACAAAATTACGGCTGAAAGCATGATTAAAGAGATTGAAGGAGTTATGAACGAAATTGAAGCCTTTGATTTTTCAACTCCAGATGATTTTCACCAATTTCTTACTCAAAAAGGATTGAGTAATTTTTCAATCTGTGCGTTAGATCTTGCGGCCCATGATCTGTATGGTAAAATACTGAATAAGCCTTTGTACGAAATCTGGGGAACGAACCTTGACCACTATCCTACCACCAACTACACCATTGGAATTGCCGATATTGATACAATGATTGCAAAAATGAAGGAAAAACCCTGGCCTATTTATAAGATTAAATTAGGCACCGACAATGATGTTCATATAATAAAAGAACTGCGCAAACATACAGATGCCATTTTTAGGATTGATGCCAATTGTGCTTGGACGGCGAAAGAAACCATAGAAAATTCACCTCAACTCAAAGATTTGGGGGTAGAATTTTTAGAACAACCTTTAAAAGCAGATGATTGGGAAGGTATGGAGAAAGTTATGCATCATTGTGTCTTGCCCATAATAGCTGATGAAAGCTGTATTATTGAATCTGATGTGGAGAAATGTGGATTGCATTTTAACGGCATCAATATTAAGCTAACCAAATGTGGTGGCCTTACACCTGCCCTTAGAATGATCGCCAGTGCAAAATCGCTGGGGCTAAAAGTAATGGTAGGTTGCATGACAGAGTCCTCCGTTGGTATATCGGCTATTGCGCAGTTATTGCCCCAATTGGATTATGTGGATATGGATGGTGCCCTACTTTTAAAAGAGGATATTGCTAATGGCATTCAGATCAATGATGATGGTAGCTTGGTATTTCCAGAATTGGGCGGAAGTGGTATAACCCTAAAATAATGATACATTACATAGATGATTATCCGGGCCGCGAGATTAATGTTCAAGGTCAAAAATTCCTGTATTTTGGGGGCACCTCATATTTAGGGCTTCAAACTGACGAGGAATTCCAAAACGTCTTCATTAAAAATATCAAGAAATTTGGCACCAACTATGGGGCCTCTAGAAAATCGAATGTAAAACTAAAAGTATTTGATGAGGCTGAAACGCTTCTTGCCAGGGTTGTCGGGTGTGAAGCCGCGCTTACCCTATCTTCAGGTTATTTGGCAGGCCAAATTTTAGCACAGAATTTCAACAAACCGGAATACAAACTTTTTTATGCCCCCAATACTCATTCGGCCTTATATAGTAATTACAACAAACCGTTTACAACATTTAATGGTTTAAGTGCTGCTATAACAAAACAGCTAACTTCAAAAGATAATATTGTACCTGTTGTGTTTTTGGATTCCATTGATTGTGATGTGTGTAACTATCCCGATTTTAATGGATTACGAGACTTACCCCTTGAGCAGATTATCCTAATTGTCGATGATTCCCATGGTATTGGACTTATTGGTAAAAATGGTGAAGGTGTATTTAGGACTTTACAAAAATTCAAGGCAAAAGAGCTCATTGTTTGTTGCTCTTTGGGCAAAAGCTATGGCATACAAGCTGGTGCCGTTTTAGGAGATTCAAAACGAATAAAGCGACTTAGTGAAACCGCTTTTTTTGGAGGAGCAAGTCCTGCTGCACCATCGAGCCTTGCCACATTCGTCCATAGCCAATCTATATATGATTCCAAAAGACAACAACTATTATGCAATATTGAATATTTTGAAAAATTGGTGACTAATATTTCGTACTTCAAAAGTATACATGCGCATCCCGCCTATACTTTTCAAGACGAGCAACTCAATGATTTTCTGGAAACCAAGGGCATTATCCTTACTAATTTCAACTATCCGGAAGAAAGCGCCACCTTGGTGAGTCGTATTGTAATAAGCAGTCATCATTCAAAAGATGATATTCGGGCCATTTCAGGGTTCATTAATGCATATTATTCAAGATAATCCGAATCGATTGTTTTAAATTTTCTCATTGCATAAATTAACAATCTTTGATATTATGATTTTAACATAATTCTTTGTAACTTTTGTTGAATAAATAATTCTTTAAAACAAATGATTATGAAAAAATTACTTGGTTTGGTTTTTTTAATGCTGATTTTAATCTCTGCGATTGGAATTACCTCTTCAAAACCAGATACGATGCACTCTATGGAAGGCACCTGGGAACTTCAGAGTTTTTATAATTTCGATGGTCAAAATATTGTCGATACCATACCAACTGACGAAGGTTACAGACAGGTTAAAATGTATTATGACGGTAAGATCATGTGGTCCCGTTCCACATCTGAGGATACTAAGGATGCCGATGGTAATGATGTTGTAGGTTTGTTTGGCTATGGCACTTACTCGATATCAGAAAACGAATTAACAGAAGTTATAGAATATGGGGATAAAGGTATGTTGAAAGACAAGGACTCTTTCCGTACCTTTGTTTTTGAACTTTGGCTAGAAGATGATAAGTATAGTCAGATAAATACGGATGAAGAAGGAAATAGACTTTTTTCCGAAAATTATGTACGAATTAAATAAACCGTATAATTACCAAATAAAAGCGCTACAATGCAGCGCTTTTTCTTTTATAACTAATAGTAGTTCTAAACGACTTCTTTAGGAGCTTCAATAGTCGCCAGATAACGTTCCGCATCTAAGGCTGCCATACAGCCCGTACCTGCTGCGGTCACAGCCTGTCTATATTCCTTATCTTGAGAATCACCGCAAGCAAATACCCCTGGCAAGTTGGTTTTTGTTGATTTACCATTTGTGATTATGTAGCCAGTTTCATCCATATCAATCTGACCTTTGAAAATATCGGTATTGGGCTTATGCCCAATAGCTATGAAAAGTCCGGTTATGGCAATATCCTCTTTTTCGTTAGTTTGGTTATTCAACATTCTAAGTCCCTCAACAACCTGTTCACCTAATACCTCATCGACCTGGGTGTTAAATCTAACTTCAAGGTTTGGAAGGCTATTCACTCTATGCTGCATAGCTTTTGAGGCCCTCATATAATCCTTACGTATTAGCATTGTCACTTTATTACAGATATTCGCCAGATAAGATGCTTCCTCTGCTGCGGTATCACCGCCTCCAACAATAGCAACATCCTGGCCTTTATAAAAGAATCCATCACAAACGGCACAGGCTGATACTCCCCCACCCCTTAAGCGTTGTTCACTTGGAATATTTAAATACTTGGCTGTGGCCCCAGTTGAAATGATTATGGTTTCAGCCTCAATAGTTTTGTCATTGTCAACTGTTGCTTTGTGAATGCCCCCAACTTGCTTGCTCAACTCCACGGCTGTGATCATACCTATACGCACCTCGGTTCCAAAACGCTCAGCTTGTTGTTGTAATTGCATCATCATGGTAGGACCGTCAATACCTTCAGGGTATCCAGGAAAATTATCGACCTCTGTTGTGGTTGTTAATTGCCCTCCAGGTTCCATACCTGTATAAACAACGGGTTTAAGGTCGGCACGAGCTGCATAAATTGCTGCAGTATAACCTGCAGGACCTGAACCTATAATCAATGTTTTTATTCGTTCTACTTTCTCAGACATATTCTAAATCTTCAATACTATCTATTAAACAAAAGTAGGTTTTTTGCAAAAAACCTTACAGCTAAAGTTATCAAAAGTTATTGTTCACAAAAGGCAGCTAAATGCAATTTAAAACAATCTATATTTAAGACAGAATGACAAACATCATATTCCATTACGTGATGTTTTGTTTAATTTTGATGCACATTCTTGAGAACTTATTGATGTATTGGATTATTGCCTTGATGATTTATTTGCTTTTAGCCATTGGTATGGTTGTTAGCCTATTGGTCAATGGTATAAAGCCAGCGAAAACTTTGGCATGGTTATTAACGATCTTCACCATACCCGTCGCTGGCATTCTCCTGTATTGGATGCTAGGAAGAAATCGTAGAAAATACTCTTGGAAAGACTTACATGAAGATAAGGCCATAAAAGATTATTTAAAACGAATTCGCCAAAATCAAAATAATCAAAAATCCTTAATTGAAAATTTTGAGGATTATAATAAATTAACCCTTCTTATTGAAAAAACCTCTGGTTTAAAACCTACCGAAAATAATGAAGTAGTACTCTTAAAAGATGGGAAGGCAACTTTCGATGCCATTTTCAAAGCCCTCGAAACTGCTGATAAATACATATATCTATTGTATTACATATTTGAGGAAGGAGAGCTTGCTGACCGCCTATTTGTCCTATTCAGAGACAAAATAATGGATGGGGTAAAGATTAAGATCATTTACGATGGTGTTGGCAGCTATTCCCTCAGCAAAAAATATATCAAGGAATTAAAGGACATTGGTGTAGAGGTCTATCCGTTTTTACCATTTAAATTAGGACGGTTTTTGGCTTCAATTAATTACAGGAACCACAGGAAAATAATAATTGTTGATGGGGAAGTTGCCTTTACGGGTGGTATTAATATCTCTGATAAATATTTAAAAGGAGATTTGGTTTTAGGAAAATGGCACGATACGCACTTACAATTAAAAGGAGCTTCCGTGTTGGATTTACAAGTGGTCTTCGCAATAGATTGGTTCTTGGTATCTGGGGATAAATCTGAATTTGAGGTTGAACATCCAATTCAATCAAAACATATTGGAGATCAGATTGTCCAAATAGTCTATGGCGGACCAGATGATTACTTCTCCCCTATCGGTCAGACCTATTTTTCAATGATAAACAACACGAGAAAATACATTTATATTACCAACCCTTATGTTATTCCCGGAACTGCAATACTTAGAGCGCTTGAAGTGGCTGCGAATAGTGGTATTGATGTGCGATTATTGGTTTCAGCCAAAGCGGATAGCATATTGGTCAAATGGAGTGTAAGGTCCTATTTTGAGTCATTGTTAAAAGCCGGAGTCAAAATTTACCAGTTTCCGGATGGGTTTTTGCATAGCAAAATTATTGTCTCAGACGATAAAATCGTTTCTATAGGCACGGCTAATATGGATATACGAAGCTTTGAACAGAATTATGAAGTGAATGCCCTGGTCTATGATACCAAAACTGCCATAATTTTAAGGCAGGAATTCTTAAAAGAGATTGAACTAAGTATTGCAATGGAATATGAAACCTTTAAAAACAGGCCATATTTAGATAAATTAAAAGAAGGTATTGCCAAAGTCTTTAGTCCTTTGTTATAAGACCAAGGTTTCGTACCCCAATTCATTTCTACATGTTTCCCCTTTTACCCATCTATCCAAATTATCAAAAGTTATTTCAGCAATATTGGTCAAGGCTTCCTGTGTAACATATGCCTGATGTGGTGTAATCAAGACATTTTCAAAGGAAAGCAGGTTTATTAAATTTTCGTCCATGATTCCCTGATCAGAGTTGTCCTTAAAGAATATTCCTTTTTCTTTCTCATAAACATCTGCGGCATAGCCCGCTATCTTCTTCCCCATTAATGCCATAATCAAGGCCTTTGTATCAACAATTGCCCCACGTGCTGTATTTATTATTAACACTCCTGGCTTCATTAATGTAAACGCTTCTTCAGACACCATATAATGGGTTTCCCTGGTCAATGGGACGTTTATGCTGATAACGTCCGATTGTTTGTATAACCGTTCCAGCTCAACATATTCTACGCCATATCTTTCAACTAGCTTTTTATTGGGAAGTAAATCATGGGCGAGAATCTTACAACCAAAACCGTTCATTATCTTTACGAGCACAGAACCTATTCGTCCTGTACCAATGATACCAAAGGTCTTGTTCACCAAATCAAATCCCATTAGTTTCTTCTGTTCAAAGTTATAGGTACGAATTTGCCGATCAGCTAGGAAAATCTTTCTATTCAAGGACAATAACAAAGCAACAGTATGCTCGGCAATGGCATTGGGTGAATAATCAGGGGCATTTGCCACCTTAAGGCCGAAGCGTTTCGCTGCTTTAATTTGAATATTATTATACCCAGCAGACCTGAGAGTTATGTATTTTATCCCTAAATCCCTTAACTTTTCCAAAACTACCAAGCATGCATCATCACCGGAAAAAATACTTATAGCCTCGAAACCAACGGCCTTTATAGCTGTGTTAGTATCAAGTGCATCCGGAATATACTTCACTTTGTAGCGTGCTGAATTCGCCTTTTTTAAAAAAGGTATTTCAAAATCTTGAGCGCTATAAACTAGTAACTTCATTTTTAGGTTCTTTTCTGAAAATAAGGTCCTGTTCCTCCATCGCCATTATCACCAATTTCACGTAGTCATTGATGGTCTTTTTAACATCTATGGGGTCAGTAATATCTATTGATCCCCTCCAGATCAATTCACGTTCTTTACCTTCACAAATACAGTATAATGAAGTTTCTGCATGGTAAATAGTAAAGTCATCGTAGTATTCTGGATCGTAATAAATGTCTTGATGACTTAGATAATCATCTTCAAAACCGCCATAGTATCTATCCAAATTGTCTATAGATCTTCTAAAATTTTCTACATTTTCAATACCTACCACTTTTGTGAACAAGATGGCATCAAAATCCTTATCCAATAATTGTTGTTCAACATCTGCCAATTCTTGTTCAGACCTTTCCGCTGATGTGAATTTAACATCGAATAAATCCAAACTCCTCATAGACTCCACTCCCCTTTGTTTGAATTCTTTATACAATTTGGTTTCATAGTCATTTCGAGCGTCCTCGTCTTGGGTCATACCTACAATCAGTACTTTATTCGCGTCAAAAAGTACGATATCGGGATTTTTCCAGTTCTCAACCAATTCGGCCGATGAACATCCCATCAATGCGATTAATGCTATTATGCTCAATTTTTTCATCATCCATGTTTTAGATTAAACTTCAGTTCAATAATCTTTTTTGTTTTTCCTTCTTCATTACTTTAGATATCATTTGGAATAAACTTCCCTTCAACTTTCGATATTCGATCAAATAATTATCTATGGTATAAATCAAATCCCTGTGTGTTTCGGTATACGCTTTTTCCATTTTGGGTTGATCAACATCATCAAGCATTATCGATAGTTGGTTCTCGTGAACACGTACCTTTTTCAGCAATAGATCAAGCCCTGATTCGGAATTGGAAATTGATATTACCAGTTTTCTGCTTTCTTCGAACAAGCCTAGACTTGTAATGGGCAATGTATAGGATTTAATCAAATCGTTTAGGAATAATTGTTCGTCTTTTGCGAATTTTAGTTCAGAAATCCATTCTAGTGATGTCTGATGCATTTCTTCAGGACTTTTCCATTCCAAATACCTATAAATCTGTTTTTTAGTTTTCATTTTCTTTAACTTTTAAGGGTTAATAATCATAAGGAATAAGAGGATATTCCGCCATGGAAGCACCATATTTCCTCATTCTAAATTATTCCTTTTCCATGCTTATAAAAATGATTTAAATCAGGCGAAAAGAATGTATATAGGATTTTGGATAAAACCGCGCTTGTAAATTTCGACACTACAATCAAAAATTATATGACGATAATCATTAGGAATCAACTTTATTAACTGTATTTTTGATTTTACCATATACCCTTTTCTCAATGTTTATCGAGAATTACGAGCATTGTTAGGGTTATAACCCAGTATTGGGTTTAATACTGCAAAGTACTTTAGCATGATTATCAAGACTTTGAACACTATAATTATCGAAGACTCTGAAACCCAAAGGACGATAATCACCAAGTTGGTGAAAGAACATCCAAATTTAAATTTGATCGCAGATTATAGGAATGGTATCCTTGCTTTGAACAGTATTCGCGAGAACCAGGTTGATTTGATTTTATTGGATATAGAATTGCCCATGGTTAGTGGTTTCGAATTTTTGGAATCATTGGAAAAACCTCCTCTGATCATACTGATATCAGAAAAAGCGGATTATGCACTAAAGGCATTCGATTACGATATTACGGACTACTTACATAAACCCATTGAAAGGACTCGTTTTTATACTGCAATTGATCGTGCTTTGAGTAAACAAATTAATTTAACACGTATAAATGATAAAGAGGAATTTGTTTATGTCACCGTTAACCTTCAAAAAAAGAAGGTCTTTCTAAATTCAATAAAATGGATTCAAGCTTTCGGTGACTATATTAAATTAGTTACAACCGAAGGTAACTTTTTGGTGTTATCGACTATGAAGGCGTTTTTAAACAGAATGCCAGAAAATCAATTCGTTAGAGTACACAAATCATTCATTGTCAATGTAAATAAGGTGGATAATTGGAGTGCCAATAAGGTAGAAATAGATGGCACGAAATTACCGATGAGCAGATCAAGAAAAGATGAATTGGAAAAGATACTGACAACTTCTTAATTTCCTCATTCAACCATTTTAATCATTTAATGGGCTTTCTTCGCTTCAAAATACCTCCCGCATATTCAAAGATCTCAGATTTAAGATTTTGAAAATTTTCCAAACAACTTACGGTTTCCGCCTTTGTTTTTTCATGTTTTTGATAATACGCATTGTCACAGGCAACATCAGTACATTGAATCATCCCACCTAGGTCTTTTTCATGTTGTGTGATTAATTGACAAACTTTTTCTCGATTTACATTTGCCTTTTTCAATCTAGTTTGATAGTCCTGTAAACGCTCAAATAGGTTTGGGGTGTTTGGTTCAAAAATATAGGAATTCAATAAATGCTCTATAAACGTAAGTTCATCCTGCATTAGGTACAAATGTGACTTCAATTGTACGAAATCGGTATGTAATTCCTCAATTTTTTTAGATTGATCCGCCTTTGTGAATATGTTATTGGTAACCATGCCTATTGAATTTGTATAAAACTATCAATGACATTTATGCCTAACAATGATAAATATCAGTCCATAAATCAAACTATTAACTCTATTTGTTCATATAGTTTAGGAATGTGCACATGCCAATTGAATTCATCGGCTATTTTACTCCTAAACGCATCTAAGGCAGTTGGCTCGCCATGTATCAAAAAAACCTTCTCCGGTATATTCTTTATTCCATTCAACCATTGCATTAATTCTGATTGGTCGGCATGCGCTGAAAGACTTTCCAAATGCACAATTTTAGCTTTGACAGGATAATACTTACCAAATAGCTTTAATTCATGGGCACCTTCCAAAAGTCGTCTTCCTCGGGTACCTTCGGCCTGATAGCCCACAATTAGTACAGTTGTGCTTGCAGCGTCTATTAACTGTTTCAAATAAGTGAGTACCCTTCCACCAGTAACCATTCCACTACCAGCAATTACGATTTTTGGCCTAGGGTCATCAATGGTTTCCCAGGTTTCCTTATAGGAGCTGATGATTGTAACGTGCTCGCACATAGCATAATATTCTTTCATGGAAAGCTTATGCCAATGAGGGAAATGTTCAAATACCGACAAAACATTATTTCCCATAGGACTATCGACAAATATCGGAATGTTTGGAATTTTGTTCTTTTTATATAATAACCATAGATGGTACATCAAGGATTGTAAGCGTTCAACGGCAAAAGAGGGAATGATAAGATTGCCCCTTTCGGTAACTGTTTTATGTGCCAATTCAATCAATAAGGCCTCTACATCTTCCTCTGGATGATTTTTGTTTCCATACGTACTTTCCACAAAGAGATAATCGGCCCATTTTGGCCTATCTGGTGGAGATAATAGCAAATCTTCTTGGCGACCAACATCTCCAGAAAATACAAATCGTTTTTCAAATATGTCCAATTCCAAAAAAGTCGCACCTATAATGTGACCATTATATTTACATCGAAACCTTATGTGGGGTGAAAGCGATAACCATTCATCTTTGTCAATAGCTTCAAACAAGCCTATGGCCTTTTTTGCTTCTTCCAATGTATAGAAAGGTAGCGCTGGGCTATGCTTACTATAGCCCTCTTTATTGGCCTTCTCGGCCTCTTCTTCGTGTATTTTGGCACTATCCCTTAAAATTATCCCAGCAATCTCCAGAGTCGGCATTGTTCCCAATATCTTACCACTAAACCCTTCATTTACCAATCTAGGCAAATAGCCTGTATGATCCAAATGCCCATGGGTAAGTAATACAACATCAATTTTGTTGGCGTCAATGGACAAGGGCTTCCAGTTAAATTGCCTTAGCTCTTTCAATCCCTGAAACATCCCACAATCGACCATTATATTGAGCTCTGGGGTTTCCAAATAGAACTTGGATCCCGTAACGGTACCTGATGCGCCTAAAAAATGAACCCTAACCGTATTCATAAAGTTCAGCAGTTACACAATTGACGAAGTTCATTCATTATTTTTTCCTTTCTTGGTTCAGAAACTTCCAAATGGTCAAGAAAAAAACTGTCATTCAATAATTGACGGCATAATACAACATCCCTACTCAACAAAAATTGCTTTTCTCTTTTACTCAGCAATGTAGATACCGTGATGGGGTACAGACCCAATCTATCTATTCGGTCTTTTAAACCATCCCCTTTTGGAATATCCCAACTCAATAGATATAGGTCTGCACATTTACCATATGCAATGGCATCTTGAGTAAAGCGGGTATTGGTAACCACCCATCCTTTATCCATATGAACGGTATTGTTTTTTTTACTTTCCCAATGGCTTTTAACGTCGTTGTATCTTGAATGTATGTACAATGGCACTTTCACATTACAATTACGCCCTTCTTCCCCGTGAAACTTGCATTCAATGATGACAAGAAGTCCATTTTTTTTGGCAAAAACATCAACCTCATGTTTAACACAACTGCCTTGCATGACCTTACCAACTTCGGTAGAATAACCCGAATAATCCAAAACAGCTGAAACGAATTTTTCAAATGGAAAGCCAGTAGGACCCAACTCATAAATTGCCTTTTTCAATTTGTATTTTGAGGCATAGACCGATTTTTTCTTTTTCAACAAATTGAAAGCTCGATTATATATTTCTTTGGTGGAAATACCTTGATAAAGTTCATCGCGAACTTGGTCCACAATCTGGTTGACCAAGGTATCATCAGCGCCACTACGAAGTAAAGAACTTCTTAATTTTGTTAATGAAAATCTGGCCCTTTCTCCTGAGGCCTTGATAATTTGAAATTCCTTGACTTCCATGTGGGATTCTTTATGTGATAATCATTACCTCTATTAGTTGGATAATTCAATAAGCAGGTTTACCAAAAAACTCCCGTACCAGTTTTTTCACTTGATTATCGGTCATGCTGTCGACTTTAGTTACGGTTTTGACCTTGGATGCCAGTAGTGGATATTTTTTATCAAGTTCTTTTTTGAACTTATTAGCAGTTTCGGCAGGCCCGAAAATTGCTATTGCATCAGCCGTTTTTATAAAATCAGCCAAATTCATGAAATAGGTCTTAAATTGATGTTTTTTCCGCTCCAGATATTTGCTGTCCTGAACAACATCCTGTGGTCCCCACTTTGCAGATTTCGTACCCGATCCGCCTTTGGGACGAAAAACCTCTATATCGGACAATAGTGTTTCAAACCTTTCCGATTCTTCAGTAAGCGTAACCATATGCGCTTTTTCCTTATCAAGCCAAATGCCAATATTTTTCATATTACGATTTTTAAACATTAAACTAAAATTGCAAATTACCCGGGTTCTAATAATGATCTTAATCAGTCTGTTCCGGGAATCACCAAAAATGGAATGTCAATATTAAAAGCCAACTTTTTGATTAAGGGCTCATGTAACAATTTTTCCAAAAAACTATATTCATAGTTGACCATGGCAAGCATTCCTATTCCCAATTCATCCAAAAACACCTGAATGGCTTTTGTCTTACTCGTAAAATTGGGCATCCAATGCACGGTATTTTCCATTGGGTCCAAATAAGCCCTCAAAGTTTTAAGATTACCTTCTTGTATCTTGGACATATGCTCTTCCTCGTTAATATGAACCACTCTTAAGGCCGCACCACAGTGTATGGCCATTCCCTTTAGGGGTTCTAGCACTTCTGCATCATAATATCTCTTATAATTGGTCGCAAACGCGATTTCATAAGGCACTTTAAAATCAGCGTTCTCAGGTACTGCAAGAATTGGGCATTTTTTTATCGAAGCCATGGTCTTGGTTGTCGAGCTGCCCAAATATACCCCTAAACCACTAGTCTTACCCTTATTGCCCATAACTACGAGGTCTATTTTATAATCATCAATTGCTTGGGAAATGGTCTCAATCAAATCCATTTTTTTGGATATCATTTTGTAATTGTGCTTTGGGCATTTATTATCCAAGTTGACTCTATGGAAGGTGTGTTTCAACTCTTCGTTGGACTCATCTTTAAGCTGCTCCAACAATCCTTTGTGTTCCCCATTGCCATTATCAATGTTTCTACTGATCAGGGGGGTACTTTCACTATAGGCATTCAATAAAAAAAAATTACATGCTTTACTCTTAAATAGTTTTGAAGCGAAATAAAGTGCATTATACGCATCATTCGAAAAATCGGTGGGCACTAATATGTTTCGCATTTCTAATTGTTTTTGTGTGGGGGAATTACCATAAATGGTATGGTTACATGAAAACCTAACTTCTTGATGATAGGCTCAATAAAAAGTCGTTCAAAGAAAGTATGGCGATTTTGTACCATAACCAAAAGGTTCACCTTATTCTTTTGTTGGAAATTATTTATGGCCGTAATCACTTCTTGATTAGGCATTTCATGGAACAAATGGGCAATATTGCCAAAAATTTTGTCCAATTTTGCCTTATTCTTTATTTGGCCCCCAGTAAGGTCATAACCAGCTGAAACATGCATTACATCTATTCTTGAAATATGGTGTTTCGCCAAATATTCCAACTCTCTTAATTGTTCTTCTTGATAATTGATACCCAAATCTGTGGGGAACAATATCTCCTTGGGATTTTCATATTTAAAATCAGGCGGTACGGCAATGACCGGACAACAGGCTTTTTTAATTACATGTACTGTATTCGTACCAATAAGAATCTCTTTGGCACCAGTTGCTCCTTGTGTGCCCATAATGACCATATCGGCATTTTCATTCCTTGAGGTTTCTACAATTTCTTCGACCAGGGTATTGAAAGCCGAATGTACCATGAAGGTATGTTTCTTATTGTTAAACTCCGCTATCAATCGTTTTTTAAGATCTTTTAACTCGGTCAATGAATTTTCTTGATAAATGTCCCCAAGGCCTATCTGTCCAGGGCTGTGCAATACATATTCGGCCTGATAAATTGCAGGCGTATACGTATGTAATAAGTAAAAAGTGCATTCATCGTCCTTAAAGAGATTAATAGCGTAACAAATCGCATTATATGCGTTGTCTGAAAAATCGGTGGGCAGAATTATACGTTTCATTTTTCAAGATTTTAATTATCTAAACAAATTTTGCATGACCAAAAACGGAATCTTAATGTGAAGCCCTATCTTATCAATAGTCGACTGACTAAGCATGTCCTCCAAAAAAGAATGTCTTGAATTCACCAGTACCAGCATATCAATATCGTTATGGACTATGTATTTTGTAATGGCAATGGTTTTATCCTTTTCTTGTGTAGTTTCAAATACTATCTTTGCTTTTGGCAAACATTCTCTTAGAAACTGTTGATTGTCCTCCTGTCGAAGTGAAAGTTTTTTAATTGGATCAATGTAAAGCATATGTATTGTAGATCTGAAAGAACCTGACATATCGCAAATTAATTTAAGTTCGCGCCTTTTATAGGGCACCAAATAATTAGTGGGGAACAGCACTTCTTTAGGTGCATGGTATATAAAATCTTCAGGTATGGCCAGCACTGGGCAACTAATATATTTTAGAACCTGCAAAGTATTACTGCCAAAAGTTATACTGCGATTATTGGTCTCGCCCCTAGTGGCCATAACAACAATATCCATATTCTCTTGATTAACCAAATCATTGACTTCATCTATCAATGACCCAAAAGCTGATACCGTTTTATAGTTGTGCTGCGGATTAGGATAATGGTGTTTGATCTCTTCCAAGACCTTTTTCAATTGCTTTTCGGATTTTTGCGAGATTTTTTCTTTTAATTGTTCAAGCTGACTTCGTTTCGTCAATCTATCT
>JAAETN010000023.1 GCA_024228355.1 Maribacter sp.
AAAATAATCTCCACTTTCTGTTACACTATTATCAGTAAATGCATAAAATTTAGGTGAATTGCTATTACCATGACCATCTACAAATCCTATTTTATTCCAATCTGTAGTTTCTGTTGAACGTTGAATTTCAAATCCATAATTGTTTATTTCTGTGGCTGTTTCCCAATTTAATTGAGCTAAATTATTAGAAATTGTTACCGAAAAAGAGGTCATTTCCACAGGAAGTGGATTTTGACAAAGCGGACCACCATCTTTACTCGTTCCAGCCATAACGGTGAATGATCCAAATACAGATCCAAGAAATACACTAACTGAACAGCTAGTGTGTAATACGAGATCAACGTCTCCATCAATAGTAATAGTTATTTCATTCCCTTCAAACTTTTTATCACCTTTGCTACCTTCAAAGCTAAATGTTCCACCTGGTTGAACCTCAGTGGGGCCATATACAGTTTTGCCTTTAGCACCTTTTTCATCTACTTGTATTGTTGCCGCAACTGAACCATTATACTTAAGTGTTAGATTAGTAAGCCCGCCTTTACATGGAGCACAATTGGGATCCGAGTTGTACCAGAAAAATTTAATTCTCTCAATATTATGACCATCAGTGCGTGTGTAAGTACCACTCTTTACAGCCGGATCGTGCAAGACTGTTTTTTTGTGTCCATGATACTCGACCTTACAAATAGAAGCAAGTGATGTCCAAGATACCTCTGTAACTTCATCAGGGTTGGAAAGTACAATATTAGAAATTACGATTCCTTGGGCATCGCCGCCATTTTTTGGCTCGAATTGATCTGTATCATTGTTCCATACAAATTCAACTAACGTTGCACAATCTTGAGCAATTATGTTGTTACTATTAAGAGAAAAGAATAAAGATAACAAAAACAAGAATTTTATACTATTCAAATAAATTGTAAGTCTCTTTTTCATGGGAATTCCTCATGTTTTATATTTATAATATTTATGCATATATCGTAATATTTTAGGAATGCATCATAACAATAAAAGCACAATAATCATGTGATCTAAAACACAAATGCAATTGAAGCTGGAATTAAGGATATGGAGATTGTTAAGGAGAGGTTCAGTAGTTAATTTCTTTTAATATTGTCATTCCCAAATTGATTGGGAATCTATTTATTATTAAAAACGCAGCCAAAGGTTGTGTTTTTAATTTTCCTTAGACTAAATTCTAAGTCTACATTACATTTTACAAATTTGCATTTATAAATGGCAATATTTTAAATGGTGCTGGATTATTCTCAGCAATATTTATCAATCCAATTTGAATACCATTTAGTATTTCTGCAAAGTTTACTAAGCCAATTGTTAAACCATTTTGTTCACCATAAACTTTATTGTAACCGGCAAAAGAGAATCCATTAAGTTCTTCAATCTCAGTCCAGCCAACTGAAATGTTTATGCCATTTAATTCATGAGTATCAGTTTTATAACCGCCAAAGTTAATACCGGAAATTTCACTTTCGCTATATAGTTTTCCCAATGTCATATTTAGCCCCATAATACCACTAGTGCTTACTACAGTCAGTCCACCAATATTAATACCGGTAATTTCTTCTTCTGAGACAATTGCAAGGCTGCCAATGTTTATTCCAGATATTCCACTTTGTGAAACTAAAGCTAAACCACCAATATTAAGCCCTAATAATTCACCCTCAGAAACTAAAGCTAATCCACCGACATTAATACCTTTAATATCTCCTTGAGATACAAGAGCCAGTCCTCCATAATTGATTCCGGCCATTCCTTGATCAGAAACCGCTGCTAATCCACCTAAATTTATTCCATTCATGGTTCCACCGGATACTAGTCCAAATCCACTAATATTTATCCCAAACATATCGCCGTCTGAAACTTGACCCAAGCCGGCAAAATTAATCCCCTTCATATCACCATCAGAAACCTGCCCTAAACCAGCGATATTTATTCCGTACATTTCACCACCAGAAACAGATCCAAGCAGCCCTAAAGTAATTCCTCTAATTTTATCCTCAGCAACTATTCCAAAACCTAAGGCAAGACCATTTATTTCTCCTGCACCAGGAATTGCCCCAATAGCAAAACCATTTATTCTCGATCCATCGATCATTTCAGGTTGCCAAAATGTAAAATTTATGCCGTTTATTTCTTCAATTCCATCATCAATAATATTGAATCTAATTCCATTCCATGATCTTGAATTACCAAAACTAATTCCGGAATTAGCGTAACCTATATCGAAATTACTTTTGGAATAATAATCATCTTCGTCTTGGCCAAATATTGATTGAGTAAAAATTATGAGAAAAAAGAGTGCTACAAACCTAAATGACATGATAACCCCAAATAAAATTTTTTCATTACTACTTTAGACTTATTAGCAACTGAAAAGTTACAAATTATTGCAATTTTGGATAAGAAATATGATAAAATAAAATTTCATATATTTACAATTAAGTAAAGATTTTTAGTTAAATAAGGAATCAAAAATGTCAAATAATAAAATAGTACTAATATTATTACTGTTCTGTGGTTTCACTTTTGCTCAAAAAAAACCATTTACAATTGAAGATTTGTACAAAGTAAAAAGTGTTGGTTCACCAGCAATATCAAATGATGCTAGTAAATTACTTTTTACTGTTACCTCTTATGATTTACCAAACAGTAAATCGAATACCGATATTTATATTTCTAATGTTAATGGCTCAAACAAGCGACAATTGACAAATGATAAGTCGGCAGACTTTAGTCCAATTTGGGCAAAAGATGATAGTGGAGTTTACTTTGTATCATATCGTAATGGATCTGCCCAACTATATTATTTGCCTTTAAGTGGTGGAGAAGTTACTCAGATAACAGATTTTGAAATGGGAATTTCTTCTCCCAAAATTTCTCCCGATGGAAGCAAATTCATTTTCATTGCTCAAATATTTCCGGAGCTTGGTGTTGATCAAGAAAAGACAAAAAATTTACTAGATGCTTTGAATGATGGTCCGGTTCAAGCTCATCTTGCTGATAGTTTATTTGTTCGCCATTGGACAGAATATAGTGATGGTCAATATTCCCATGTGGTTTTATTCGATTTGGGAAATGAATCGTACAAAGATTTAACTCCTGGGTATTATAATTCACCGACTTTTTCTGCAGGTGGAAGTGACGATTATAATTTTTCTCCCGACTCAAAACAAGTTGTATTTTCTTCAAAACGAGTTAGTGATCCTGAGTCATCTACAAACTCTGATGTATGGATTGTTAATGTTGATGGAAGTAATCTCCAGAACTTAACAGAAGAAAATAAAGCCTATGATGGTTTTGGTAAATTCTCACCAGATGGTAAATACGTTGCTTATCGAACTCAATTAATTCCTGTGTATGAATCTGATAAATGGCGTTTGATAATTCATAATTTGAAAACCGGAGAAAAGAAAATTCTTACTGAAGAAATTGATAATCATGTTAATGGTTTTGAATGGGCATCAGACTCTAAAACTATTTTCTTTAACATTGATGAAAAAGGATACAATCCGTTACTAAAAATAAATATAGATAATCAAAAAATTACGAGAGTATTAGAAGGTAAAAGTTTACATGGTTTTACTCTAGCACCAAATGATGAGTTTATTATTTATAAGTTTTCTTTTACCCACAAACCAGCAGAATTAGCAAGTCTAAATCTTAAATCTGGGATAACTAGTGAAGTAACAAATTGTAATAAAAAATTCTCAGATGAAGTTGATGTTCGTCCATCTGAACAAATTTGGGTAAAGAGTTCAAATGGAAAAATGATACAAGTTTTTTTAGTAAAACCACATAACTTCGATCCCAATAAAAAATATCCATTTGTAATTAATATCCATGGTGGTCCGCAGATGCAATGGAGAGATTCTTTCCGTGGAGATTGGCAAATTTATCCTGGAGCAGGTTATGTACTTGCATATCCAAATCCACATGGTTCTACAGGCTTTGGAAAAGAATTTACAAAAGATATTTCTACAGGTTGGGATGGAAATGTTTACAAAGATGTTATGAGTGTAATGGATAGTTTGCAAAATCTATCTTATGTTGATAAAGACAGAATGGGTGCAATGGGATGGTCTTACGGAGGATACTTTATGAACCTCCTACAAGCAAAAGGAAACAGATTTAAGTGTCTTGCCTCAATGATGGGAATTTACGACTTAGAGCAATTCTACTTAGATACTGAAGAATTATGGTTCCCTGATTATGATTTGGGTGGAGATCCGTGGCAACAAAAAGAACTTTATGAAAAACAATCCCCAAGTAATTATGTTAAAAATTTTAAGACACCGACTTTAGTAATTACAGGTGAACGCGATTATAGAGTTACATATTTACAAAGTTTAAGATATTTTACAGCTTTACAAAAAAAAGGCGTAGATTCCCGATTAATTATTTTTGATAATGATGG
>JAAETN010000024.1 GCA_024228355.1 Maribacter sp.
TCGATGTCTTTATTCACGGACCAAAACTGACACAACAATTTGAAAACGATCCCAAAGGATTTAAAAAAATGTACAAGTGGGCAATGTCCCATTATTCAAGAGCTGATTTTGACCATGTTATTTTTTGTTTTGAACATACGGGCATTTATTCTACACCCTTGTCGCTTTATCTGGATGACCTGAAACATGCGTTTGTCTTGGTCGCACCATTACAGATCAAAAGGTCGATGGGATTGGTAAGGGGCAAAAATGATAAGGTCGATGCCTACAGAATTGCGGAATATGCCTATTTGAGAAGGGATTTGATAAAACCGACCGAAATACCCTCTAAAAATATCATGAAACTTCAAAAGCTGATATCGCTGAGGGAAAAACTTGTGAAACAAAGAGCGGGATTCTCTGCGGATTCAAAAGAATATCGAACAGTTCTTGGCAAAGAAAAACATGGACCTATCATCAATGTTCAAAACAAGATGCTAAGTTATTTGGCCAAACAGATCAAAGCAATTGAGCAACAATTAAAAGAGCTTATCAAGAATGACGAGCGTATCGGTCAGGTTTACAACCTGATAACTTCTGTAGATGGCATTGGTTTTATAGTGGCCGTTAACCTGATCGTTACCACCAACTGCTTTGTAAACTTTGACAATGCTCGTAAATATGCTTGTTATGCAGGTATTGCCCCTTTTGAAAAACAGTCCGGAACTTCGTTGAGATCCAAATCAAAAGTAAATCACAATGCGAACAAGAACATGAAGTCTCTCCTTACAATGGCCGCATTCTCGGCCATCCAGAAAAACTCGGAACTGAAAAATTACTATCAGGACAGGGTGGAAAAAGGAAAAAGCAAAATGAGCACGATCAACATTATCCGAAACAAAATTGTACACCGTGTCTTTGCCGTGGTCAAAAGGCAAACACCTTATGTCAATGTACATGCATTCGCAAACTGAATTTTAACATTTTCAGTTTGGTTTTACCTTAGAATACAGGAATCCATGGAATATATAATAACCAACACCATGTCATTCCTGCGAAGGCAGGAATCCAAAATAAAAAATGCATAAATTCCAACACCAATATTATGTTTACATAATCACGAACAAAAAGAATGGAACGCTTTATATTGGCATAACCAATAATTTGGAAAGAAGAATATTTGAACGCAAAAACAGGCTAATTGACGGTTTCACAAACAAGTATTGTTTGGATAAATTAGTGATCATGGAAAGTTATCAATATGTACAAGACGCGATTACAAGAGAGAAACGAATGAAAAAATGGAAGCGTCAGTGGAAAATAGACTTAATAGCAGAAGACAATCCACAGTGGCATGATTTAGCTGAGGATCGGTTCGAGTGAAATGGATTCCTGCCTTCGCAGGAATGACAGATTATTTTAATTTGTATTAGTGTAAAACATACAATACTTCAGAATAATGTCAAAACCCTTCAAGTTCAAACAATTTGCCATTCACCAAGACCGCTGTGCCATGAAAATCGGTACAGACGGAGTACTGCTTGGTGCTTGGACATCTTTGAAAAAAAGTACTGAAACCATACTGGATATTGGAGCTGGTACAGGTTTGATTGCCCTGATGTTGGCGCAAAGAAGTGGAGCAGAAACCATTGATGCCATGGAAATTGATGAAGTTGCCTATGAACAATGTGTGGGTAATTTTGAGGCTTCCCCTTGGGGTGATCGTCTTTTTTGTTACCATGCAGGATTGGATGAATTTATTGACGAAATTGAAGATCAGTATGACCTGATAATTGCTAATCCGCCTTTCTATGCCGAGGAAGTGCCAAGTGGAAATAGTGCTAGGGACATAGCCCGGCAGAATAAATCCCTGCCATTTGAAGAATTGATTGATGGAGTTTCTAAACTTCTTGCCCCTTCGGGCATCTTTTCCACGATCATTCCCTATAAAGAAGAGGAATTATTGATTGAATTAGCCCTAAAAGCCAGACTTTTTCCCCAGCGAATTACCAGAGTAAAAGGTAACCCATCTTCTGAAACCAAAAGAAGTCTGCTTCAGTTTTCATTCAATAAGAATGAAGTCTTAAAAGATGAATTGACCATCGAAATTGAACGACATCTATACACTCCAGCATATATTGCGCTAACGAAGGAATTTTATCTGAAAATGTAGTTCTATTTTAATCTTATCATTGGTCGCGTAAGACAGGTAGGACCACCTCCTCCTTTAACACTGATTTCCTGTCCGCGATACGTAAAAACTTCACATCCAACTTTTTCAAGGGCGGCCTGGGTTTTGGGATTACCTTCAACCATTACGCATTTTCGAGGTCCTATGGCCAAAACATTACAACCCATAGTTTCAAATTCATCTTCGGGTACTTCAACCAATTCAAAGCCCATATCCAATAAAAGATTTCTAAATCGAATTGGCATAAGAGGGGAATAAACCACTGCCAAATCCTTATCAATCGGACTTAAAATCGACATTAAATGAAACACATCTTCAACTCCCCTATAATGCGGTAAATCGGAGACTATCACCTCAACCCCTCTTGGAGAAAGCAAGGCTTTCAACTGTCTAATTCCTTCTTCGTTAGTTCTATATGTGTGCCCCACGGCCAAGGTATTCTCATTCAGCCATGCCACATCACCTCCCTCAAGGGTACCAGGGGGTTTTATTGCTCCCAAAACAGAAATATCATTGGCTTTAAACACTTTACGTTGGGCCTTAGGCTCCGATCTTCTTCCTTCTTTTCCCATAGAACAGATGATCAATCCAAAATCAGTGGCAATTGATGCATCTCGACAGTAAATAGAATCAATCTTAGTATTGGTATCTTGAGGAAAGTGTTTTACTTCTATATTATTACTTAATAGTATTGTTTTAAAATTTTCATATTCCTTTAGACTTTCATCGAATTTAGGTCTTGAAACATAATTTAATTCTCGCCATTGTTCAGAGAGGACTTCACCTGAAACGAATCCATTTCGGACAGATTTCAAATAAACTGTTTGTAGTTTTAAATATTCTGAATGAGAAGTTTGCATCGTTATTTCTTGCGTTTGTTCCATTGCATCAACAAATAGAACGGAATTCCTGCCATTAGTAATAGAAAACCATAAAAAACGGTATCTGACCCTGAACCAAAAATAGCCCAAATAGAATATGTTGCCCCCAAGGTTCCCAATGAAAATGTTTTAATCGCATTGTTGAAATGTAAATTCTTTTCGATCAGCACAATAATGTATGCCGCAGCAACAAATAAATACGGAACCAGCACCGTAAAAACAGTAATATTCAAAAGAAAAGTAAAGGCCTCAACTAGTCCGTCAGAAAGATTCATAAGCACCAAAAGCGATGTTAGACCGCTCCCTATCAATAGCCCAATAAATGGAGCTCCAGAACTATTTTCCCGTTTGAAAATTCTTGGAAACATATTATCCTGTGCAGTCGCCATAGGTAATTGTCCCGAGAGTAGAATCCAACCATTTAAACTTCCAATTCCTGCAATGGCTGCCCCAGCAGCGACGAAGTATCCCATAAAATCCCCAGCTATAATCTGACCTGCATCCGCAAAAGGTTTTGGTGAGTTTGCCAAATCATCAACCGGAATAATTCCAAACAAAACTACAGAGCTCAATAAATAAACCAAAGTAACAATGATAGTTCCCATCATCGTTGCCCTTGGAACTGTTTTTTCCGGGTCTTCAACATTTCCCGCTGGAATCGAGGCACTTTCAACACCCAAAAAAGCAAATAGGGTAATTGCCGCGGCACTTGAAATCGCGGACCAATTTGATTCACCGGTTAAATTAAACGATGGAAAGTTATTTATGTCAAAGAAGAAAATCCCAACAATTATCACAAAAATCAAGGGTACTAATTTTAAGATGGTCGTAATTACTTGAATCTTCCCTGAAGACTTCATCCCTCTTGAATTGATCCAGGTCAACAACCAAATTATCGACAGCCCGACAGAAACAGCAATTATAGGGTTCGTGTCAAGTACCGGAAAAAAATGACTTAAAGCACCAATTATGGCAATTACAACAGCGGCATTACTTACCCAGATGGATATCCAATAGCCCCACGCAACCAAAAACCCTATAAAATCACCAAACCCAGCTTTTGAATAGATATAAGGTCCTCCACTTTTATTGACAAATAGCTTGCTCATATTGCTAAATATTTTTGCCAAAACCAAGGCGCCCATTGCAGTGAAAACCCATGCTAGTAGGCTTATACTTCCAAAACCAGCCAATGATGCCGGAACTAGGAATATGCCCGCACCTATCATATTTCCAATGACAAGCGAAGTTGCCGTAATCAACCCAATTTTTTGAGGTTTTGAATTCATATAAAATGTTTTACAGGAGTTTAATTTATTACGTAAATTAGAAGCATCACCAATATACAATTAATAATCAATGTCAACTAAATTCTTTATAGACCCTGATATTTCCAAGGCAGAAACATTGCCAGCTTCCTTTTATAGAGATCCTGAAATCTTCGAAGCCATTAAAAATAAGATCTTTTATAAATCATGGCATTGGTTGGGACATCAGAATTTGGTGGAAAACCCGCAACAAGCATATCCAGCGGTTTTATTAGATAATTTCATGACAGAACCCCTGGTATTGACTAAAGATGGGAATGAAAACATTCATTGCTTGAGCAATGTCTGTACCCACAGGGGAAATCTAGTGGTTAGTACCTCTGGGAAAGCTAAAAAATTGATTTGTGGTTATCATGGAAGGCGATTTAAGTTGGACGGCACTTTTGAGCATATGCCCGAATTTCAGGAAACAAAAGATTTTCCCAGGCCATGTGACAATATGCACAAATTTGAACTTAGACACTGGGGGCCATTTTTATTCGCTGGTCTCGAGCCCTCATTTGAGTTTCAAAAAGTAATAGACACTCTAAATGAAAGGGTTGGTTTTTTGCCAATGCAAGAGTTCAAACTTGATGAGTATCGCTCAAAAGACTATTTTGTTAAAGCTCATTGGGCCCTTTATTGTGATAATTACCTCGAAGGCTTTCATATACCATTTGTACATGACGATTTAAATGCTGTGCTGGATTATGGTAATTACGATACCATTATACACGATCATCTTAATTTACAAATTGGTTATGCCGAAGGCACTGACACCATATTTGATCTACCCGAAGGCCATGTAGATCATGGTAAAAAGATAGCAGCCTACTACTACTGGGTCTTCCCGAATATGATGTTCAACTTTTACCCATGGGGATTATCAGTGAACGTAGTACAACCTTTAGAAATTAATCGTACCAAAGTTTCATTCTATAGCTTTGTATATGATGCATCCAAGTTAAATACAGGGGCAGGATCAATCTTGGATAAGGTTGAAATAGAAGATGAAGAGGTGGTTGAAGGCGTGCAAAAAGGTGTGCGTTCACAATTTTATCAGGCCGGAAGATTCTCACCAACTCGAGAGCAGGGCGTACATCATTTCCATCGCCTTTTGGCCCAATTTTTAAATGCTTGAAATATAACAATGGGCTTTGATATGTTATATTTCTTTATTTACCTTTGACCAAAATCCAATGCTATGAAGCCTGACTTATTTGAAGCTCCCGACTACTACAATTTAGACGATTTACTATCTGAAGAACATCTTTTAGTACGCGATGCAGCCCGGCAATGGGTAAAACGTGATATATCACCTATCATTGAAGAGTATGCACAAAAAGCTGAATTTCCCAAACAGATCATCAATGGTTTAGCTGAAATCGGAGCCTTTGGACCTTATATCCCGGAAGAATATGGTGGGGCTGGTTTAGACCAGATTAGTTACGGACTTATTATGCAGGAAATTGAACGAGGTGATAGTGGTGTTAGATCTACCGCTTCGGTACAATCTTCTTTGGTCATGTATCCAATTTTCCAGTACGGAACCGAGGAACAACGTAAAAAATATTTACCAAAATTAGCTTCAGGTGAATTCATGGGATGTTTTGGCCTCACCGAACCAAACCATGGATCCAATCCCTCGGGGATGGAATCGAAATTCAAGGATATGGGCGACCACTATCTTTTGAATGGAGCTAAATTGTGGATATCAAATTCCCCATTTGCCGATATTGCCATTGTCTGGGCCAAAAATGAAGAAGGTCGAATTCATGGTTTAATCGTTGAACGAGGTATGGAAGGATTTTCAACCCCTGAAACCCACGGTAAATGGTCGCTTAGGACCTCAGCTACAGGTGAACTTATTTTTGACAATGTAAAAGTTCCAAAAGAGAATCTTTTACCCGGTAAAAACGGATTGGGAGCACCGTTGGGTTGTTTGGACTCTGCTCGTTATGGTATTGCATGGGGTGCCATTGGCGCTGCAATGGATTGTTATGATACCGCACTGAGATATGCGAAAGAGCGTATTCAATTTGGGAAACCAATCGCTGCTACCCAACTACAACAAAAGAAATTGGCCGAAATGATTACTGAAATTACCAAGGCCCAATTATTGGCATTTCGTTTGGGCCAATTAAAGAATAAAGGTCGCGCTACTACCGCACAAATCTCGATGGCAAAAAGGAACAATGTTGATATGGCCATCAAAATTGCCCGTGAAGCGAGGCAGGTTTTAGGGGGAATGGGTATTACTGGTGATTACAGCATCATGCGTCATATGATGAACCTCGAAAGCGTAATCACCTACGAAGGCACCCATGACATTCATTTATTGATAACAGGTGCCGATATTACCGGAATGCCTGCATTTCAATAAAAAGTGATTAACCTGGATTGTAATTTAAGAATAATTCATCATCGGCAATTTGTGGATCATCCACAAAAGTAAGCGACAAAGCACCGGCTTTGATTTCGTAGTTATATTGTTCTCCATTTTTAAATGTGATCAAACTACCTTGTAGCGTAAAAACCCCTGCAGCATTGGTCAAAAATTTGAATTCCCCTGTATTCTCAACTTTCATATTGTTACCTTCAAAGGTCAACTTATGCCCACTGAAATCAGGGTTATTTCCAAAAGCGCAAAAACAGGAGGCATTGGTCAGTGTCCATTTACCTTCCAAAGGGGTAGGAGTAGTATTTGAATCATCTTTATTATCGTTGGAACATGAAACAATTAGAACGGTCATTAACAGTATTGAAATTAGCTTTTTCATGGAATTGTTTTTTACTAAGATACTTACATTTAAATTAGTTGCGTAATCACCTTCTTTTGATATCCGAGATAAGTGCATCTATTTGGCCAAAAAACATAATTCCCTACGCACACCACAACTTTCGCTAACTACGCATCATTTCTTTTCTGGGATGGGGATAGTAAGTTACATTTACTATGTAATAAAAACGAAATAAAAATTTTTCATTTTCATATAGTGTTCTCGTAAAAGAGTCTTGTCTTAATTGATGAGACTCTTTTTAGTTTAGCCAATTTTGGTTTTAACTAATCTAACAACTATTGATTTACTAATAGGTGTTTTGCTCCTATCCGCAAAGTGGTTATAGGGTACCAGAACATTGGTCTCAGGAAAATAAGCGGCAAGATTACCTTTGGGGATATTATACGGAATCACAAGAAATTTAAAGGCAGTACGCTTGGTATTATCATAAAAACTAGTAATATCAACAACATCCATTTTAATTAGCTCCTGCTCTTTCATATCCTGCTTATTCATAAATAAAACCCTTCTTTCATTATATACACCCCTATACCTGTCATCCAGACCGTAGATTGTGGTATTGAATTGATCATGGGAACGAATGGTCATCAATACAAATTCATTTTCTTGAAGCTCATGATCAGGCAAACTATTCAATGTCAATTGTGCTTTACCATTGGGCAGCTTACTAAAATCGAGGTCCCGAACATTATTGGGAAGGTAATACCCTGACCCTTTCGAATTATCACTTGTGTTCTCAAAACCCTTTATAACGTTATCAATCTGCTGGCGAATCAAATCATAATCCTCACCCATGGCTTTCCAGTTAACAGAATGATTCCCTTCAAAATAAGTGTCGGCCAGTTCGGCAATAAGCTCTGGTTCACTTTTTATTCTATTAGAAGCGGGTTTAAGGAGTCCACGTGATTGCCGTACCCTACCCATACTATTCTCAACAGTGATATAACGTAGCTGTCCGTTTTTCATATCCTTCTCTGAACGGCCAAAAGTGGGAAGGATCAAAGCTGCTTTTCCGGTCACTAAATGTGACCGATTCAACTTGGTACTGATCTGCACAGTCAGATTACATCGTTGTATGGCTACTGCAGTATACTCGGTATCCGAAGCAGCCATCAAAAAATTTCCTCCCAAACACACAAACACCTTCCCCTCTCCTTCATACATGGCACGCATTGCACCTACCGTATCAAAACCTTCTTTATCAGGAGCCGTAAAACCCAGATGTTCTTTTATTCTGTCATTCAGTCCTGCATCCACATGATGCATAATGCCCACACTCCTATCCCCTTGCACGTTACTATGACCCCGAACAGGACACGTGCCCGCATTGGGCTTACCAATAGCTCCTTTGAGCAGTAATAAATTGATATATTCCCTAATTGTTTCAACTCCGTTCTTATGCTGGGTAAGGCCCATGGCCCAACAAACAACGATCTTGGATTTAGATGCCAAAAGCTGAACGGCCTCATCAATCTTATCTTCATCAACTCCAGTCAATTGCAAAAGTTCATTTGAATCATACTCTTGAATACCATTCATTAAAGCCTCATGCCCATCTACGTATTTATTAATAAAGTCATGGTCAAAAACAGTACCCGATTCCGAATCCAAATCGATTAGCTTTTTGATGATCAATTTAATAAGGGGAATATCTTGGTTGATGTTTACCGGCAACTGAATGTTCGTCAAATCCTCACCACCGCCCAACATGCCCTTTACACTTTGGGGATTTCTAAAATTGACAAGTCCTGATTCTTCCAGTGGATTAATACTGATGATCTTTCCGCCATTTTCTTTACATTTTTCCAAGGCGGATAGCATTCGTGGGTGATTGGTGCCAGGGTTTTGTCCCGCTACTATAATTACCTCCGCATTGTGCAGGTCTTCAAGTTTTATAGAGCCTTTGCCAATGCCTAAGGTTTCTTTCAAAGCAACACCACTACTTTCATGGCACATATTTGAACAGTCCGGCATATTGTTGGTGCCAAATGCCCTTGCGAACATACCATATAAAAAAGCTGCTTCGTTACTTGAGCGGCCCGATGTGTAAAAAATGGCCTCATCGGGTGAATTTAATTTCCGTAATTCTTTTGCAATCAAAGCATAGGCATCTTGCCAAGAAATGGACTCATAATGTATCTTGCCAGGACGAAGTACCAATGGTTCCACAATCCTTCCAAATTTGTTCAATTCGTAATCGGTAAGTTCGGATAGTTGCTCAACGGAATTGTTTTTAAAAAAGTCGCTCCCTATATGCTGTGTGGTAGCCTCATCGGCCAATGCCTTAGTTCCATTCTCACAAAATTCCCGAAATCTGGAAGGTTTGTCAGGGTCTGGCCAGGCGCAACTGGGACACTCAAAACCATCATTCTGGTTCATGTTCATCAGAGCGCGCATGGATCGTACGACCCCCATTTCCTTTAAGCCGTGTTGTATAGCAGCTTTTATGCCCAACAAACCGGCTGCATGGCGAAGGGGTGCTGCTAGTTTGATGTTTGTGAAATCATCAGACCCACGAACGGAAACATTCCTTCGAAATTTTTTATCCATATTTAAAGTTAGGTTTAAATATGGATATTGGTGGTACCATTAACACTTGCCGGCTTTAGGATTTGGATATTTGTCCGATTGGTCTTCATGTGTATTATCCAAACAGGCAAAATCCTTTTCCAACAACAAGAAAAATTTATCGCTATTAGAAAGATCTTCATAATGTTCCAGTCCTATTACATCATTATCATACCAATCTTTTGCAAAATTTTCAGGGACATTAAGTGTAATAGTATTATCATTGAAATCTACCTCTAAATTTTCAATCTGTTTCTGCATAACACCATAAACAAATGTCGTTGAACTGAACTGGGTAGTTTTTTCAATCCGCCCTTCCTTACAAAACTTTTTAACCTCGGTAGGTGTCAATCGAAAACGTACTGAATTATCCTTTATTCTTATTTTCATCTATACAATTATATTATTTTTTGAACTTATTCGAAGATAGTGAATTCAAGAAAAAAAAGAATTCAAGAAAATCACAAAATGAACTCAATTTATCCCATTTTAAAAGATACACTTCAGTATAAAAACCACTAAATTTATTGAAGCACTTGAAATTATTCGAGATCCTCAAAAATACTGCCTTATATGAAGAAGCATTTTCTTAAACTCCCTTTGATTTTTTCAATTGTAGCAAGTTCATTATTTGGACAGGAAACAAAACCGGATTGGGAAAATCCAGCAATCTTTGGAATCAACAAATTGGAAGCCCACGCCCATTTTATTCCTTTTCATAATCAGGAAAGTGCCCTTTCTTTTAATCTTACCAGGTCAGACAGATATCAACTATTAAATGGTAATTGGAGTTTTAAATTCCTCAATAACCCAGATGATACACCCAGGGATTTTTATGCATTGGGATATGATAATAGTTCTTGGGATTCAATCCCCGTACCCTCTAACTGGCAATTGGAAGGTCACGGAATGCCTATTTACGCCAATGTCTCCATGCCTTTTGAAAGTAATCCGCCATCTGTACCGCACGAGGGCAATGAAACGGGATTGTACCGACATACATTCAGTGTTGATGCCTCTTGGTCACAGGACAAAACCATTCTAGCCTTTGACGGTGTGCAATCGGCTTTCTATCTCTGGGTAAACGGGATGAAGGTAGGCTATAGTGAAGGTAGTATGACAACCGCTGAATTTGATGTTACTTCATTTTTAAAAACAGGTGAAAACACATTGGCCCTGCAAGTGATCCGCTGGTCTGATGGCAGTTATATGGAAAATCAGGATTTTTGGCGGTTGAGCGGTGTTTATAGGGATGTGTATTTGTATAGAAAGCCAAAAACTAATTTCAATGACTTTCAAATAGTAACTGATTTGGATGCGGCTTATGAAAATGCAACGCTTTCCATTAATGTTCAATTAGATAATGCCGCTGCGAATTTTGAAGGAATTATCCAATTTGTTTTAATGGATCAAGCGGGTCAGGAAGTAGTCAACGAGACAAGAGCATATGAACAAGCAAACATTCAAGTTAATTTTCCATTTCAAAATCCGAAAAAATGGACTGCCGAAACACCCAACCTTTATATCTTGGTTATGAACCTGAAAGCCGAGGACGGGTCTGTGGAAACAGTTGCCAAAAAGATCGGTTTTCGAGAGGTTGAAATAAAAAACGGTCAAGTACTTATCAATGGCGTGGCTCCTCTTTTCAAAGGAGTCAATAGGCATGAATTTGATCCTTATAAAGGGCGTGCATTGGATGAGGCCTCTATGGTACAGGATATTAAATTGATGAAACAGTACAATTTCAATGCTGTTCGTACTTCGCACTATCCCAACCAAACCCGTTGGTATGAACTCTGTGATGAATACGGACTTTATGTAATGGATGAAGCTAATTTGGAAAGTCATGATCTGTGGATGAATTACAACCTAAGTCCCGTAAAGTATCCTGAATGGAAAAATGCCATTGTTGCCCGTGGTGTTGCCATGGCTGAGCGCGACAAAAACTTCGCTTCCGTCGTGATGTGGTCATTGGGAAATGAAGCAGGTTACGGCCCAAACGTAGATGCTATGGGTGAAGCCATTCGTTCCATTGATGAGAGTAATAGACCTATTCATTATGAAAGCAAGGATATTGGTATTGGCCTTAAAGAATTTCAGGAGGCCAATATTATAGGTAAAATCAAGGGAGGTATGATGCTCTTTGAAAAAATGGGTGGTCCCGCTAACCAAGAAATAGGGTCCACCATGTACCCTATGCCAATCAAGGCCCAAGAAAATGCGCTTGCAGATACGGTTAGGCCCTATATCATTTGTGAATATGCCCATGCACAAGGTAATAGTACGGGACATTTTAAACAATTTTGGGATGTTTTTGAAGAGAACCCTACCATGCAAGGCGGATTCATTTGGGATTGGGTAGATCAAGGTTTGGCAAAGAAAGATGAAAACGGGAATGAGTTCTATGCCTATGGTGGTGATTTCGGGGATGAAATAGGTGATTCCAACTTTTGTATAAACGGACTCATATTTCCCAATCGCGAGCCGCATCCCGCTCTGGAGGAAGTAAAGAAAGTACAACAGTATGTAAAATTCGATTCAGACGATTTAAAGGCCAGAACCTTTAAGATCACCAACAAATACTTCCATCAAACTCTCGATTTCACCAAGCTCCAATGGAATTTGACCGCTTCCGGGGAAAGCATTGATTCTGGAAGTATCCCTTTGGCAAATTTGAAGCCTGGTGAGTCACAAGAGGTTCAGGTTTCAATAAGCCAAGACACCTTCCAAAAAAACAAGGACTATCATTTGACCCTCAGCCTGGTATTAAATGATACCCTTAACTGGGCCAACGCCGGTCATGAAGTTGCCTGGGAGCAATTCACCTTGGCACAAGCGGAGAAAGAGCAAGCCATTTCAGCCACAGGAAGTTCAATTAATAAAGTAGTTTCCGATGACAAGGTCACTTTCGAGAATAATGCTTTCAGCCTTACTTTCAATACTGAAAACGGACTTCTTGAAAACTATCAAAAATCCGGGAAGCAGATTTTTGCCCAAGGTCCCAAACCCAACTTATGG
The DNA here is from genome assembly GCA_024228355.1 of Maribacter sp. Lineage (GTDB taxonomy): Bacteria > Bacteroidota > Bacteroidia > Flavobacteriales > Flavobacteriaceae > Maribacter_A. The sequence continues at coordinate 12,746 of JAAETN010000024.1, forward strand.
AGAACTCCAACCGATAATGATAGAGGAAATGCCAATATCCCTTTTATAACTTCCAATGGTACACATTGGACGAATATGGGATTGGATCAAATGCAAACCCATGTAAGCAAATACTCGATTGAAGAGGTAGCTAATAATGAGATTCTTATTAAGGTAAAAGGAAAATTAAAAAGCCCGGAAACTACATTCGCCTATGAAACCACCTATACCCTTTTGGGCAATGGGTTTATCAAGACGGACTATAGATTAATACCACCCAAAGTTTTTGGAGGTATGGCAAAAATGACATTTATCGCTGGAATCATAGGTACTTTGATCATGATTTTTATTTTGATTTTGATTCGCAAAAAAGTAAAACGGAAATTTGTAAAAGTTCTCTTGATGGTTATTCCATTCCTGCTCCTTTTAGTATCTCTAGCGGCCTTTGGTTACGGCCTAAAGGACTATTTTACAATGAAGCCCTTAGCAAAGGTGGGCATGCAACTGCTCTTGCCCCAAGATGCCCAAAATATGGAATGGTACGGTAGAGGTCCTTTTGAAAATTATCCCGATCGTAAAACGGGTTCCAAAATGGGTCTTTATTCGTCTACGGTAGATGCACAATATGTACCTTATATCAGACCCCAGGAAAACGGGAATAAAAGCGATGTGCAATGGGTACGCATTAGTAATAGCACAGGAGTTGGACTAGTCGTTGAAGGCGATGCCTTGAATATTTCAGCGCACAATTACAGCTTGGAAAATCTAACCGAAGCGGATCATACTTCTGATATCAAAAAAGCGGAGGTAGTTACCCTCAATGTTGATTATAAAACCTCAGCACTTGGTGGCTCGTCCTTTATGTATAATTTCTTAGAAGAATATTTGTTGAAGGACCGGGAATACATCTATTCCTTTTGGTTGCGACCAGTTGAGGATTAAAAATAATTCAAAATAATCAGAGCGAAGGAGGAAACCTATCTTGACATCCTTTTTGGCATTTTCTGGCTAGTTCCGTAGATTCTAGAACACAATCAATCTTGCCTTGTCCGTCGGGCATAGTATTACAGATTTTCAATCTTCGCTGAGCATCCTCGATACAACGTCGACTACATTCGAATGCACCAACATCAACAGGATTGTTCCAGAATTCGTCGCTTGCTAATAGAAAATCTTCCCAAGGCGAATTAAAAAGAGGATTAGAATTAATTTGCATAAATGCCAATCTTGTTTTTGAATTTTGATCGGTTAATTGTGATTGAAGACTATCCAATTTTTGTTCAAGTTCTTGAACTTTTTGAACCAGACCTTCATCCTGTGGATGGCTGCAATTGGAGATTAATATAATTAGGATAAGAATACCTATTGACTTCAAGATTTTCATGACTTACATTTTAATGTTCACACAAAGGTGTTCATAATCCAAATTTTGAAAAAGCCAAATTGTATGTCTTGTGTTATTTTATGTGTAGGAAGAAGTATTTATCCCATTTTCAATAAGATATTGTATTATATCTGATCGCTTTCCAAATCAGTACTAAAAAACCCTTTACCATCAATACTTTTCAGGTATGAAAGTCTGATACTTCATAGGAGGGCGTACATAGCTTTCATACTGGGGCAAAGGTGGTAGTTCAATAGTCTCAAATTTCATTTTCTCATACGGAATCTGACTCAAGATATGGTCTATACAATTAAGACGTGCTTTTTTCTTGTTATCGGCATTCACTACGAACCAAGGTACTTGTTTGGTATCAGTATGGGCAAACATATCGTCCTTGGCCTTTGAATATTCCAACCAACGCGAACGTGATTCCAAATCCATTGGGCTGAATTTCCAACGCTTCATTGGGTCTTTTATTCGACTCTTAAAACGTTTCTCCTGTTCCTCATCGCTTACCGAGAACCAGTATTTCAGAATTATAATCCCGGATCGAACCAACATGCGCTCAAAATCGGGACAGGAACGTAAAAATTCATCGTACTCATCCTCGGTACAAAAGCCCATGACTTTTTCTACCCCGGCCCTGTTGTACCAACTTCTATCAAAGATTACAATCTCGCCTGCTGCTGGTAAATGGGCTGCATAACGCTGAAAATACCATTGCGATTTTTCCCTTGAGGATGGCACTCCCAAGGCTACTATTCTACAAACCCTAGGATTCAATGGTTCTGTTATTCTTTTAATTGTGCCTCCCTTACCTGAGGCGTCGCGGCCTTCAAAGATAACAACCACTTTCAGCCCTTGTGTTCGTACCCATTCCTGAAGATGTACCAGCTCTTTTTGCAAACAGGCCAGCGCATCTTCGTAATTATCTTCGCTAGTAGAACACGATTTACGTCTAGAATCTCCCATAAAACGAAAATAACAAAAAAGGTTTTTACGGGATTACACTTCCTATTAAAAATTGGTGAATAGTTGTAAATTTAGTTAGCTTCTAAATAACCACGGAATCGGTAATTAACAGTAGTGATTTGCATTTAGGGAAGAATGCAATAAGTAAATTCATTACATTTAGATACAGATTGAACCTCCTTTAAAATTTCAAACTAATGAATAGTACAAGTACTTTGAGTCAATCAATATTCTGTCAAATGTTGATGGTCTTATTAGTGTCAGGAAATTTGTTCTCCTGTCGAGAAAAACAAATCAAGACCACAAAAGAGCAGACAGTAACCCTAGCTTCGGAACAAAATGGTTTTAAGCACATTTTTGATGGTTCCTCTTTGACGAATTGGAAGGGTAATTCCACGTATTGGCGTGCCGAAAACGGTACTATTATAGGTGAGATTACCCCGGAGACCTTATTAAAGGCCAATACCTTTTTAATTTATAAAGATGAATTGAACGATTTTGAACTGAAAACGGAGTTTCGTATTTCTGAAAGCGGAAATAGTGGTATTAATTATCGTAGTGAACTGTTGGACACCATCCCATATGCACTGCGAGGTTACCAAGCCGATATTGATGGGAAGCAACGGTACACCGGTCAAAATTATGAGGAACGAAAGCGAACCACCCTTGCCTATAGGGGAGAAAAAGTAGCAATCTCTTCACAGGACAATGCCGAAAAACCAGCTTCCTTACAGACTAATATAAAGAACAATGCATGGCAAAGTCGTGTCGTTACAGCATCTCTGGGACATATAGATTCGCTACGCAATAAAATCAATAGCGATTGGAATGAAGCCCACCTCATTATTAAAGGGAACCGTTTGCAGCATTACATCAACGGGGTTTTAATGAGTGATGTTACAGATAATGATACCATCAACAGAAAGGCCTCTGGTTTTTTGGGCATGCAAGTACATGTAGGGCCACCTATGAAAGTGGAGTATCGGAATATTCGATTGAAAAATTTATAGTGCTCTATTAAAAAAAAGCACGAATCCCGATTAATACTAATTTCATGCATGTCAATTGATTGCGCATCATATTTAGAGTGGTTTGTATTCAAGGCCTATACGAGTCTCCATTTCTTTCTCGCTTTTCTTGATAACATTTTATTGGCTTCTTTATCACCTACAAACTTTTCTTTTGTCGAATTCCATTCCAATTTTCGATTCAACCGCCACGAAATCAATCCAAGGTGCATGGGCAATGTCATCTTACGTGCATAGGTCAAATGGGATTCTGACAGGGTTCGGGATTTAACAGCATCCACAAAATTCTGTTGGTGACCCGGGGAGCGCACAATACTTTGTGGCACCTCCGGAATGTCAGTAACCGATTTCCCATTTATGGTAATCTCCCTTGTTTGATAATCGCATATCAAGGTCCCATCTTCTCCCTCAAAATAAGCTCCGATTTGCCTATCCGAAGCACCTGGCACATCAGGTGGTTTTGTAGTCCAATAAAGTTTGAGTCCATCAAATTCATAATCCACGTCTATCCACTTTGGAGTGTTTGCGATGCCATCGGCTTCTTCTCCTAAAGCGTTAATACTCTGTAAGCCTCTGGGTTGAATGGCCCAAAAAACCACATCGGCAATGTGGCACCAGAAATCGGCAAAAATACCACCAGAATAATCTAAAAAATAGCGATAAGACTTATGGCATTTTTCTGGCATATAATCTACATAGGGTGCGGGACCCAACCACATGTCCCAATCCAAGGTACTCGGTGGTGCCTGTACGATGGGATTCTCAAAAAAGGGAGGAGTTCCCGTTTTCCACAAACGAACCGTATGTACCTTACCAATAACATCCGCTTTTAAAAGTTCGACCACCCTGTGGTAATTATCCGTGGCATGGATCTGCGTTCCCAATTGAAAAACGCGATTGTGTTTTTGACGACTTTCAAGCAACATTTGTCCTTCTTTTATATCATAGGAAAGAGGTTTTTCGCCATATACATCCTTACCGGCCTGGAACGCGAGATTAGCAATCTGGGCATGCCAATGATCTGGAGTGGCACAGGTAATGGCATCTATATCATTACGATCAAGAATTTCCCTAAAGTCTTTGTAACCAGAGACCTTTGTTCCCGGTTGTAAGGTCTGCATATTCTTTAAACTTTGACCAAGGTGCAGTTCGTCAACATCACAAAGAGCGACTACTTGAACTTCCTTTAAAGCTGAGAACCACTTCATATGGTTGTTTCCCATACCCCCTACACCAATATGTGCCACTCGAAGTCGATCACTAGCTGGTACTTTCCCGTATAAAGAGGGTAAAATTGTTAGTCCCGCTACCCCAAGGCTACTTTTTTTTATAAATTCCCTCCGCTTGTTATCATTTGCTTTCATTCCAATTTTGATATTACGCCTAATTATTGCACTAATCCCAGATCCAGGCAATCTTTCCAAGTTACGTCAATTATGTCTCAAAATGTCAATCTGCTATTGTTTTAAACCCTGTAGGCCCATTATTTGGTTATTTTGTATCTAAATTCAAGTTTAATTGATTCTTGGGATTCACTTGTTGTTTTAAAAAAAGTCTCCCAAGCTTTAAAGGGAACTATCTCAGGTTCATAGGGAATTTCCAATTGATATTCCGGAGTTTCAAATTCGTCTGAACGGACGTAAAACACGCTGCCAGTCTCATAAAATAACGCATTACTATTCTCATAAAAATGAAAGCTGTCTTCAGCTTTTTTATAGTTCAATTTACTATGGGACCCCCCTTTTGATGACCTGAACGAATACCTTGGGTTTTCTAATTTTCTGTTTGTCCTGATTTCAATGGTCAACCTATGAACTTGCTCTGCTATGCTTGGAGGACTGGATCTTCCTATTTCAAAATATTCAATGCTGAAAACCACTAAGGGCAATAAAACCGGAACAAAAAAAATGAACTTTATCCATTGGTTCGTAACCCTATTCAGAAAAAAAGCGTTTATAATCGTGAGGATGACCGCAATTATAAATAATATTCCCAGACCATAAAAAAATGTCAAACCCTTTGCCATACCATTCCCTGCAGCATCATTTCCGGTAAACTTGGTATTCACAAATGAAATAGATACTATTATGAATAAAACAACATATACCAAGACACCAATAACAATTGTCTTATTAGCGTTCATAAGAAATCAATTTGCATTTTTTAACTATTGGTTGCAACCGCTCCAAAACTAGTATTCTGAAACGCCCGAGGAATCCGGCCATACTTTATTAGCATCTATTTTTTACATATTTCTTCTATACTGACCACCTACTTCGAACAATGCTGAAGTAATCTGTCCCAAGGAACAGACTTTGGTGACCTCCATCAATTGTTCAAAAAGGTTTTCATTTTCGATAGCAGCATTTTGCAAGGCCTTGATCTGCGCTGCAACCTGGACTGCATTTGCTTTATGGAGGTTTTCTTTTGTCTGGATTTGAAATTGCTTTTCCTCCTCGGTAGGACGAATCACTTCCGCAGGCATAATTGTGGGCGATCCCTTGGAACTTAAAAAAGTGTTCACCCCAATGATTGGGTACTCACCCGTATGCTTTAATGTCTCATAGTACAAACTCTCTTCCTGTATTTTGCTGCGTTGGTACATGGTTTCCATGGCCCCCAAAACACCACCTCGTTCAGTGATTCGGTCAAATTCCTGCAGTACGGCTTCCTCGACCAAATCGGTCAACTCTTCAATTATAAAAGCTCCTTGGATAGGGTTTTCATTCTTTGCCAAGCCCAGTTCATTGGTGATAATCAACTGAATGGCCATCGCCCTGCGCACCGATTCTTCGGTGGGGGTGGTTATGGCTTCGTCATAGGCATTGGTGTGCAACGAATTACAATTATCATAGATGGCATATAATGCTTGCAGAGTGGTACGGATATCGTTAAAATTGATCTCTTGTGCATGCAAACTCCGTCCTGAGGTCTGAATATGATATTTGAGCATCTGAGCACGTTCATTGGCACCATACTTCTCTTTCATCGCCTTGGCCCAAATTTTACGTGCCACGCGACCAATCACCGCATATTCAGGATCGATACCGTTGCTAAAAAAGAAGGAAAGGTTAGGTCCGAATTGGTTGATATCCATACCACGGCTTAAATAGTATTCGACATAGGTGAAACCGTTAGAAAGTGTAAATGCCAATTGCGAAATTGGGTTGGCACCTGCCTCGGCAATATGGTAGCCGGAAATGGAGACTGAATAGAAGTTGCGTACTTTCTCTTTTATAAAATATTCCTGTACATCTCCCATTAATCGCAAAGCGAACTCGGTAGAAAAGATGCAGGTATTCTGCGCTTGATCCTCTTTCAAGATATCGGCCTGTACTGTACCTCTCACTTTCGAGAGTGTCTCGGTTTTTATCTTTTTATAGATTTCCAATGGAAGCACTTGATCAGCTGTAACGCCCAACAATAATAAACCGAGACCGTCGTTGCCTTTGGGTAGTTCCCCGTTGTATTGCGGGCGTTCGACGCCTTTGCCTCTGTAGTACTTTTGGATCTTTGCTTCAACTTCTTTTTCAAGATTGTTTTCCTTGATATACAGCTCACATTGCTGGTCAATCGCGGCATTCATGAAGAAACCCAATAACATAGGTGCAGGACCATTGATAGTCATGCTCACCGAGGTAATGGGATCAGCTAGGTTGAAGCCTGAATATAATTTCTTCACATCGTCCAAACAACAGATGGAGACTCCTGCATTGCCGATCTTCCCATAGATGTCGGGACGAAGGTCTGGGTCGTTGCCATAAAGGGTAACGCTGTCAAAAGCGGTAGAAAGTCGTTTAGCCGGCAAGCCTAAACTCACATAATGAAATCGGCGATTGGTACGTTCAGGGCCACCTTCACCCGCAAACATACGGGCAGGATCTTCTCCCATTCTTTTAAACGGATATAAACCTGAAGTGTATGGAAAAGCCCCAGGTACGTTCTCTTGCAGCATCCATCGCAAGAGGTCTCCCCAAGCTTGATATTTTGGCAAGGCCACCTTTGGAATGTCATTCTGCGAAAGCGATTTGGTATGGGTTTCAATCTTTATTTCCTTACCCCTCACCTTAAAACTGTATATGGGGTCTTTATATCCTTTGACCTTTTCGTCCCATTGCAATAACATCTCCCAATGGTAGGGGTCAAAGTCCATCTTGATGCGCTCGAATTCTGCAATAAGCAAGCTTACAAAGTCTTTGTTCTCGACTACGCCTGTCTGCCGAACAGGCAGGCTCGAACTGACAGACTTAATAACAATTCCAGACTTATCCAATTTAGGGCATGTACCACTGACACTCTCAATCGTTTTAAAGATACCGTATAACTTTTGTGCCACTATTACCTGTTCGGATACCTTTTGATCATAGGCACGATTGTTTTCGGCAATTTCCGAAAGATAGCGTGTGCGGGCCGGGGGAATAACAAAAATCTTTTCAGACATTTCCTTTGAAACGGTGAAGGTGGATTTTAACTTGGCATTGGTCTTTTCAACCAGCTGGTCCATCACAGCCTTATAGAGTGTATTCGTACCCGGGTCATTGAATTGGGAAGCTATGGTTCCGAAAACGGGTAGATCATCTAGCTGCGTATCCCATAAATTATGATTACGCATGTACTGTTTCTTCACATCCCTTAGTGCGTCGAGAGCACCTCGCTTATCAAATTTGTTGATGACCACGAGATCGGCGAAATCGAGCATGTCGATCTTTTCGAGTTGGGTAGCAGCCCCAAATTCGGGGGTCATAACATAGAGCGATAAATCACTATGCTCTATTATCTCTGTATCGGATTGTCCAATGCCCGAAGTTTCCAGGATGATAAGGTCGTACTCGGCAGCCTTTAGGATATCAACCGCTTCTTGCACATGCTTTGATAGTGCCAAGTTGCTTTGACGGGTTGCCAAACTGCGCATATACACACGTGGGTTATTGATGGCATTCATTCGTATTCTATCTCCAAGTAAGGCCCCTCCTGTTTTTCGTTTGGAGGGGTCAACAGATATAATCCCGATTGTCTTTTTGGGAAAATCAATCAAAAAACGACGCACAAGTTCATCGACCAAAGACGATTTCCCGGCACCGCCAGTGCCCGTAATACCAAGAACAGGAATATTAGACGCTTTATTTTTAGTATGGATTGCCTTGAGTGTACTCTTTGCCACCTTAGGGAAGTTTTCTGCAGCAGAAATCATGCGGGCAATGGCCTGGTGATTTTTTTTGTCAAAAAGTTCAAGTTCGTTATCTAGGTTATTCCCAATTGGAAAATCTGATTTTTTGACCAAATCATTAATCATTCCTTGCAAACCCATGGTACGACCATCATCGGGGGAGTAGATCCGCGTGATACCATAGTCCATTAAATCCTTGATCTCTTCAGGTAGGATCACGCCTCCGCCACCGCAGAATATTTTTATGTGGCCAGCCCCCTTTTCCTTCAGCAAATCATACATAAACTTAAAGTACTCGTTATGCCCACCTTGATAGGAAGTCATAGCTATGGCATTGACATCTTCCTGTATGGCCGTGTTAACAACCTCTTCAACACTACGGTCATGCCCTAGATGAATAACCTCGACCCCAGTGGCCTGAATGATGCGACGCATGATGTTAATGGCAGCATCGTGCCCATCAAAAAGGGAGGCTGCCGTAACGATACGTACTTTATTCTTAGGTTTATAATGAGTTACTTGCTTCATCTGTAATAAACGCTCGTTTTTAGGGGTGTAATTTACGGAATATTCAAGGAAAAGAGGTTATAATTTAGAATGATTCAAAAACTATAAAGAACATAAAGCAATTAATCCTTGAATAAGATTATCAAGCCCCTTTTTCCTATAAGTCTAAAAAAACGGCAGCTGGAAGTCCTATTTAAAACATTACTCATTTTCCCTGGCAGCCTTGAATTCACTACCTTCATACCATTTGGGAAAGTAATCTTCATTCGCCAACCGTAAACCAACATCGTAAAAAAGTTGGGCATCGAATTGCGAACCACTTAAATCGGCCGTTGCAGGATCATATTCATCTGATGGTTGATGATATTTATGCTCTCGATATTCATCATTCACAAGTTTTGCATATTCAATGCCTTTTTCAAAATGCTCATAGCTTCCTCCAGCATACAAAGCTGGGATTCCAATTTTGGCGAAATTAAAGTGATCAGATCTAAAAAAGTATCCTTTTTCCGCTTCAGGGTCAGGAATTACATAACGTCCCTGTTTTTCGGCAGCTACTTTACCGTATTCATCCATTTCAGAATGTCCAAAACCTGTAATAGTCAAATCTTTCATTCGTCCCGGGCTCATTACCCCATCCATATTAATATTCGCTACCGTTTTTTTGGGCTCATATATGGGATTTTCAGCGTAAAACGCTGATCCTAATAAACCTTGTTCTTCTCCAGTAACGGCCATGAAAACAATGGAGCGTTTAGTAGGTGCTAATTTTTTGAATGCCTCTGCAATTGCCAATAAGCAGGCTGTTCCAGAAGCGTTGTCAAGTGCGCCATTATATATTGAGTCACCATCTACCGGAATACCAATACCGAAATGATCCCAATGGGCCGAATAGATAATATACTCATCCTTTCTTTCCGTGCCTGGTAAAATTGCGACTACATTCTTGGAAACATCCCTTTTTAGTACATTATTAACCTTTACCGAGGCTGTTAGCCCCAATGCTATTGGCTTAAAACCTTTTTTCCCAGCAACCACTTTATAATCTTCCCCTTTATATGAAGAAGCCTCAAATAACTTTTTGGCACTTTCATTACTGATCCAAGCGTTAATATCAGCAACTGGGTTATTACTTTCTATGTTGAGCTGGCCGCCTCTCCAACTTGATTGAACCACGTTCCACCCATAAGAGGCTGGTTCAGTATCGTGTATAATAAGCACCCCATCTGCTCCTTGCCTTGCCGCTTCTTCATACTTATAGGTCCAACGACCGTAATAGGTCATTTCATTACCCTTAAACAATGTTGAATCCCCAGATTTAAAACCAGGATCGTTTATTAGAACCACTGCTGTTTTTCCTTTCCAATCTACCCCTTCATAATCATTCCAACCATATTCTGGAGCTACAATACCAAAACCTGCAAAGACAAGTTCAGAGTTATCAAGGGTGTTTTCAGCTTCAATTTTTTCAGCCACCAATGCAAAATCATCAAGATAATTCAATTCAATATCACCTTTAGGCCCTGAAATTTTCATTTTATCAGATGGGGCTCCTGTAATTTCGACCATGGGAACATCTTGAAAATAGCTATCCCCATTTCCCGGTAAAAGGCCAAGTTTTGTAAACTCCTTTTCCAAATAGTCAACTGTTTTAACCTCTCCCTCGGTAAACGGCTTTCTTCCCATAAATTCATCCGATGCCAACTGTTCAATATGATGGCCAATGGTTGCTTGGTCGATTTCCACTAATCCCTGGTCGTTTTTGGAGTCAGGCTTACAGCCAACTAGTAACAACAAAATTGAAATCTTCAAATATTTACCCATACTTACTATTTTTTAAATTAAAGTAAACGTTCCCGGTTATGATTATGCAGCTAACTTTGATTAGACTTTCCTGCTGATATCATGCTGTATAAAAATACGTGTTTTCAGCTTAAGGTTAACCAGTAAAAAATTACCTAAATAGCCTACAGGTTTTAGTTGCGGTTTTTAGACAACTCAGTTAAAACTTGAATGGTTTTTTGTGCATCTTTCTTAGCTACAAAAATGTGGTCATGGTAATACCCGGCAATCACATTACAACTGATATTGTTTTTGGCCAGTTCCGTTGAAAATAAGGCTGTTAAACCCACGGCATCCAGAGAAGAATGAATCTTAAGCGTTATCCAAGCCGCGATATATTCATATTCAAGACGTAGTTCGTCCGCTTTGCACTTTTCTATTATAATAGTAGTGCCTTCACTTTCCTTGAATTCGCCGATTGTATCATTTCTATTGATTTTGTTTACATCTTTTACCGTAGTAAACACATAATCCCCTTTGTTCAATGATGGAGTCATTTCTTTTATCAATTGCGCTAGATCTGTTTCTCCTGCCATTTAATTTGATCTTTTATATTTCAATAAAGCGATGAATGATACCAAGGCCCAAACACCTTCCAAGATAATAAAAGGCACATACTTCATTAAAATAGAAGCGAAACAGGCCAAGCTCGCCCCAATTAGATTCAATAGAATGAAGGTCAGGTCTTTCTTTTCCAGCTTCCCAAAAATATTCAGCACATAAGCCAATAGTATTTGGAAAACACCTACAAAACCTAACCAGTCTACTATATTCATATACTATTCTTCCAGTTGTTTAAGCATTAGTATTTCATTAATGTATTTTTCCATATCAAAATCAACAAAAAGGCTTTCGGTTGGTTTATACAGCGGATGTTTCGGATGTCCTTTTTTAGTAGGTTCGGCAATTATTTTCCATTTCAAATCAAGGGGTTTCAAATACTTATATAAACTGAGCAAACATAAGGGCAAATAATCACGTATTTCGATTAAATCGCCAAACGCCACCCAAATCGTATCAATACCTAAATCTATTATCGACCGACTCAAGATCTCATTGTTTCTCATGTGTAATCTACAATCCATTTCGCTGTGCAACTGCTTTGGGTCCGTTGCCCGTTGCGGATATACATTGTACATGACCCACCCGTCAAAATCGTTGAATTGCGAAATTCGTTTAACCGATTTTAAGGTATTATCTAGCGCATTAGGTCTTGCCGTACTCGGATTAATGCCAATACATGCTACCATATTTTTGCTTTTTTCACCCAACACATAGCGCGCGGTATCCGTTGCATTATTAAGGTAAAGCCATTCGTTGGTTTCTTTTGCCATTGGATATTTTTAAACGTCCTAACTTTCATCAGGGAGATCAATCAAAAGTTCGGGGGAATTCGTTACAAGGTACACCCGATTTTTTCCAGTCCTTCTGCTTTCACTCTTAACTTACCATCAATAAAAAGCATTAATCCCTTTCCTTTTTTATACTTATCACCATTCTTATCCCAAATAATGGTTATTTCCTTTCCCTGATAGTAAACCCGATCCAAACAAAACCAATCCCATTTTTCAGGGATCAAGGGATTAATTTCTATGCGATTATCCACTTGTGGTTTTAGTCCGAGTAGGTCTGAAATAACCAAATCACAAAAACCAGAATGATTGTAGTCCTTACCCCTTTCTACACCACCTTTCTCATTAGACCATGTTCCATTATCCCAACTTTTAAGCCTGGTTCTTGAAATCCAGTCACCAGTAAAAGGATTTAGATTTTCATCTATCCATTTTTGATTTTCCCCTTGTTCATTGATTATCGAATGGCTCTTCGCATACTGCAGCAAGAGAAGGTAATAGTCATTTTTTGAAACGCCCCCGTAATTTGAATAGTTGTTTAACAAGTTCGACATTCCTTTTAGTGTTTGTGTCGTGGCATAGGGCCACGACGGACCGTTCCATTGGCATTCATGTCCGGTATAGTTTATCTCAAAAAATGAATGTGAACGTTCGCAAACCGTCAACCCAAAAGGTGCACTAAAACCTGTAGTATCCTTAACTTTGTTCCAAGCCCCTGCATATGTTGAACTATCATCGGGCAAATTAAAATACCAAGGTACATATCCTATCAATTCCCTAACGTTGATTGGTTTTGTAGTATCATCATAGGTTCTTGGTAATACCGTAAAAAAAACAAGTTCCTTATTCCACAATCGATCTTGCACCACTTGTTTTATAGCTTTAGCCTTAGTTTCAAACTTCTTCGCTATGAGCTTATTGTTCGTTACTTCAGCGATTTTTGAAATTGCCTTGGCATCACCGTACATATAACTATTCATACTTGGCCTTATTGCCGGCATTGATCCAATGGCTATTCCGTTATTCAATAATCTACCACTGACCGATACTTCCATACCTTCTTGCGCATCATATTGCCAAAACATAACATGTGTTGAATCCCTTCTTTTATGCTCCCACTCCCCATAATTGGATTCCAATAATGGTAAATAGCTTGATAACAATGAATCGTTACTATGTACCTTATGAAAAGCAAGAGCGGCATCTGCTACCCAAAAACTGTATTGTCGTATACCATCGCCCGATTTGTTCAGCCAAAAATCCAAGTAATCCTGCACAAATTTCGAATTTCGAAGCCATCTGCCTTCATAAATATGATGTCCGGCCGGACAATTGATTGTATTATGCTTTTTTGCCCATGGCACTGGAGGCAGAAACTCTGTAATTACAAAACCATCCCGTGTTTTTTTAAGATGTTTACGAAAGGTCCACCAACGAAAATAATAGGTCTCCTCAATGTCCTTGTCAGGAATATCAATAAGGGGAATATTCATTGAAAGAAATTTAAAAGCTGACTCATTGGGCACAAACTGTGCATATAGCTCATTGTCCTTTTGGTTAAAGTCATCTACATAGTGCCGGAAATTGCTGGAATCAAGTATTTGAAAATTGTTACCTTTTGAACAGCCCAAAAGAATCAATACAACTACATTAGTGACCGTGATTCTTATTCCCTTGTATTGTAACATCCTACATGTTTGATAAATGATATACCTTATAGGTCCTGGACCATTTTGTTGATCCGCCTGGTTTTATAAAAATAGGAATAAACAGCTCAGGACTGATTACATGTTTCCATCCCCAAAGATTCACTTTGCTGGTTTTAAAACTCCCTGTTTCACTGATCCCGATCTTATGCTTAAGATTCAGCAATTCCCATGCTGCATCAACCTGTTCACCTCCCGATAAGTTACTGAAAAAGAATTGCTCGTTTGGGGTACCCTTGAATCCAATTTCATTTGGCCCTAAAAGGACTTGCTGTTCAAGATTCACCGTTTCCCCAAA
>JAAETN010000025.1 GCA_024228355.1 Maribacter sp.
AACCCGATTGACAATTTTATATTGGCACGACTTGAGAAAGAGGGTCTAGCGTCCTCTCCAAGGGCAAATAGGGAAATTTTGCTAAGGAGGTTGTCTTTGGATCTTACTGGTCTACCGCCAACCTTGGAAGAAATGGAGAGTTTTTTAAAGGATGATTCCCCACAAGCTTATGAAAAACAGGTTGATCGATTATTGGCTTCTTCACATTTTGGTGAACAATTGACTCTAGATTGGATGGACCTTTCAAGATTTGCGGATACACATGGGTATACCGTTGATCGTTATCGTGATATTTCTCCTTGGCGCGATTGGGTGATAAAGGCATTTAATGAAAATATGCCTTATGATCAATTTCTCCGATGGCAATTGGCAGGCGACATGATGCCGAACGCATCCAAAGAACAGATTTTGGCGACCACTTTTAGTAGATTACACCCGCAAAACGGGGAAGGGGGTATTATTGATGAAGAGTTCCGGTCCGAGTATGTTTCTGATCGAACCAACATATTAGGGGAGGGTCTAATGGGGCTTACTATGGCCTGCGCCAAATGTCATGACCATAAATACGACCCCATAACCCAAAAAGAGTACTATGAAATGTACAGTTTCTTTAATAATGTCAACGAATCTGGCCAAATTTCTTTTGATTGGGCCATGCCCGTACCAACCCTTTTGCTTCCAACCGATGAACAAAAAAAATTTTTGACCTACGTTGATAATTTGATAAATGATAAAGAGCAAAAACTTAATGCCATAACAGATGTAGAAGTAAAATTGGCGAAAGACTGGATAAAATCGAAAGATTATAAAACAAACTTTATCCCTAAAATACAGCATGGATTGATTGCCCAGATGGATTTTAACAGTGGGCAATTGGATAATCAGGTATACCCGTTCCAAAAAGGACTCTTGCGCCGTCAACATGCAGGTAAGCAGAAACCATTATTCGTAAATGGATATGACGGCACTGGACTGGAATTGGATGGAGATGCTTGGCTGGATATGGTCGGGCTAGGCATATTTCAACGCAATCAACCTTTTAGTATCGGTGTTCATATTAAGATTCCGGAGGATTTGGAAAATGGGGTGATTTTTCACAAGGGACAAGGAGCCAAACTCTATAATTTTAGAGGTTACCACCTTGCCCTAAAGGATAATAAATTAGAAGTATTGTTGGCCCATATACATCCAGACAATGCTATTGTTGAGCATACTTTGGAGGATGTTCCAAAAGAAAAATGGATACAGTTGACCATGAGTTATGATGGGTCTAGCAAAGCCTACGGATTAAAGCTATACCTTGATGGTGTAGAGTTAGTTACAAAAATCGTGATAGACAACCTCTATAAGGACATTGTTTTCAATTCCAAGGCCCATACGCTGCGAGGTGTACCCAAGGATCCTGGTTTGCAAATTGGGGCAAGATGGCGAGGAAAAGGAATTGGAGGAGCAATTGTCGATAATATTTTGGTATTTGAAAAAGAGCTTACGACTTTGGAAGTATTACAAATTGCCGAACCGGGGTCGTTGGAAAAGCTGCAATCAAAAAAACAAGAGGAACTGTCTGAGAATGAAAGGGAAGACCTGGTTGAATATTTCCTTTCAGTCAAATCCGAGAAGTATCAACATGCCCTGGAGGAGTTGAAAGAGACTAGGAAGACCATGGTCGATAGTATGGATGGGATTAAAGAAATTATGGTGATGAAAGAGATGACCGAACCAAGGGAAACCTTTGTTTTGGAACGGGGGCAATATGATATGTTTGGAGAGCGAGTATATCCGAATACCCCCGAAAGGATTTTTGCATTTCCTGATAGTTTACCACAAAACCGCTTAGGGTTGGCACAATGGTTAACGCAAAAAGACCATCCGTTAACAGCAAGGGTAGCAGTTAACCGATATTGGCAAAACATTTTCGGAACTGGAATTGTTCGAACCTCCGAGGATTTTGGTAATCAAGGTGAAATGCCAAGCCATATGGCACTTTTAGATTGGTTGGCCATTGAATTCACAGAAGCAGGATGGGATGTAAGGGCCCTTCACAAATTGATGGTGATGTCAAAGACCTATCAGCAATCTTCATTGGCGAGTGATGAACTCTTGGAGCATGATAAGGAAAATAGATTGTTGGCCCGCGGACCATCGGAACGATTAACAGGCGAAATGTTACGTAACAATGTTTTGGTAGCTTCGGGATTGATGAATTACACCATTGGAGGGAAAAGCGTAAAGCCATATCAACCCAATGGACTATGGAAAATTAATGGCGCGACTTATCAACCTGATAAGGGGGAGAAGTTGTACAGAAAAAGTATGTATACCCTGTGGAAACGTTCGGTACCCAATCCTACAATGGCCACTTTCGACGCTCCTGAGCGTTCATTTTGTGCTGTGCGACGCCAAGAAACGAATACCCCATTACAAGCTCTTGTTATGTTGAATGATCCAACATATGTTGAAGCTTCTCGGGTATTGGGAAGTAGTATGCTGGCGTATTCAGATTCCAAGGAAGGGATCTCCAATATCTTCAAAAGACTTACCGGAAGGAATATTCTAGAGAAGGAGTTACAATTGTTGATGGAAATGCGGCAAAATGAATATAAAAAATTCACTGCTGACTTGTCCAAGACCAGGGGCTGGCTCAATTCTGGTGAGTTTAGGGTTTCGCGCCAACAAGATGCTGCCCAGATTGCCGCAAATGCGGTCGTTGCCAGTACCATTATTAATTCAGATGCAACGATTACCAAAAGATAAGATATAATAGAACAGAGATGTGTCACAACCATGATATAATTAAATCGAACAACGAAGATTTCCAAGAGATTGAAAAGCAGCTGAGTCGACGAAATTTTTTAACGAAATCTTCAATGGGTATAGGTGCTCTTGCCTTAGGGACACTTTTACATACGGATAAAGTTTGGAGTTCAGTAGAAAAGGGGTTAGACGCATCAAATGCAGAGGCAGTCTTGGCTTCCTATAACAAGAATCGTCTTGGACTTCCCCATTATTTACCAAAGGCTAAACGAATTGTATACCTTTTCCAAAGTGGGGGGCCTTCCCAATTGGACATGTTTGATTACAAACCCAAACTTAGACAAATGTTTGGGAAAGATTTACCTGAGTCAGTGCGGCAAGGACAACGATTGACAGGGATGAGTGCAGAACAGAACACTTTCCCAATCGCCCCGTCTGTCATGGATTTTAAGCAATATGGGGAATCACGCGCATGGGTGAGTGAATTAATGCCGTATACTGCTGAAATTGTAGATGAATTATGTTTTATAAAATCTATGCAGACAGATGCCATTAACCATGATCCGGCAATTACTTTCTTACAGACTGGAAATCAGTTACCAGGACGTCCTTCAATTGGTTCATGGCTGAGTTACGGCCTGGGATCTGACAATGAAAATTTGCCAACATTTATCACCCTCATTACTAAGAATATGGGCGGTCAACCGTTGTATTCCCGTTTATGGGGCAATGGATTCTTGCCAACCGAGCATCAAGGAGTGCAGTTCCGTTCGGGGAAGGACCCGGTACTTTATCTGAGTGACCCCGAAAATTATGATGGGATAGATCGCCGTCAAATGTTGGATTATCTAGGCAAACTAAATACGCTACAACATGATGTTTATGGTGATCCCGAAATCAATGCAAGAATGGCACAGTATGAAATGGCATTTCGTATGCAGACATCTGTTCCTGAGGTAACGGATATGTCAGATGAGCCAGATTATATTTTCGACATGTACGGGAAAGACAGTAGGGATCCAGGTACTTATGCAGCTAACTGCCTCATGGCGAGAAAATTATTGGAAAAAGATGTGAAATTTGTTCAGCTCTATCATCAGGGATGGGATCAACATATTGGTTGCCCCGGGGGTGTGAGGAGTCAATGCAAATTAACAGATCAGGCCAATGCCGCTTTGATCAAGGATTTAAAACAAAGAGGGATGTTGGAGGATACACTCGTAGTTTGGGGTGGGGAATTTGGACGAACTGTTTATTCCCAAGGACAACTAACACTTGATAACTATGGTCGTGACCATCATCCCAAGGCTTTTACCATGTGGATGGCAGGAGCCGGTGTAAAACAGGGATTTACTTTTGGTGAGACCGATGATTTTAGCTACAATGTAGTCAAAGACCCCGTTCATGTACATGATTTTCATGCTACTTTAATGCATCTCTTCGGTATAGACCATGAACTTCTGACATTTAAACATCAGGGTAGACGATTCAGACTCACGGATGTTCACGGTAATGTGGTCAAGGATATATTGTCTTAATGAATTTCTTGTTGTGCCACTTATTCCGCATTGTGAACACGGTAAGTTCTATAACCATAGATAGCTACGAAAATAAAACAGGCCAAGGGTAATACAAAAGAGAAATTTACTTCCGGCACACCTAGAATGGTTACATCGGCGTAACCAGAGCCACCAAAATCCAAAATAGATCCCTGTAGCACAGGCATTATGGCTCCTCCAACAATAGCCATAACCAGGAATGCAGCACCAAATTTGGCATCTTCACCAACGCCTTCCAAAGCGATACCATAAATGGTCGGGAACATTAATGACATACATAAAGAAATACCTACCAAGGAATATAACCCAGTCATACCTTCAATAAAAATGGCTCCAATAGTAAAAGCCATTGCACCAATCGCAAAATACATTAACAGTTTGCCAGAACTTACGAACTTTAATAAGTAGGTGCCGATCCAGCGACCTATTAAAAATAAAATCAAGGCCCAATAGGCATAGGTAACAGCACTTCTGTTATCAATTCCCAATGTTTCAGCGTATTGATAAATATAGGTCCAGCACATAATCTGGGCACCTACATAGAACATTTGTGCCATTACCCCTTCAACGAACTTCTTGTTTTTAAAAAGTCGTTTTACAGCACTTGCAACTGAACCTCCAACCGTTTCTTTCTTTTCTGGCATTTTAACGATTGCAATCAATAATAGCATGAATAACACAAATAATCCGAGAATTACATATGGGTTTCTAACAACCATAAGGTCAGAGACCCTTATTGCAGTCTTCGCTGATTCAGAAAGGGTGTCATAGATTACATTGCCTTGTGCATCAACATCATCAGATTGTAAAGATCCCAATATAAAAGTTTGGGCGACAAATAAACCTGTCAAAGCACCAATCGGATTAAATGCTTGGGCTAGATTCAACCTACGTGTAGCGGTCTTTTCATGGCCCATTGATAATACAAAGGGATTAGCAGTAGTTTCCAAGAAAGCGAGTCCAAAGGTCAATATGTATAAGGCAGCCAGAAAAAAACCGAAGGCCTCATAAGCAGCAGCAGGATAGAACAATAATGCACCTGTTGCATATAAGATCAGTCCTAATAATATTCCTTTCTTATAGGTGTATTTTTTTATGAACATTGCAGCTGGAAAGGCCATTGTAAAATAACCTCCATAAAAAGCCATTTGTACCCATGAGGCTTGGGTGTTGTTCAATTCCAATATTTTTTTGAACGCAGATACCATTGGGTTGGTTATATCATTGGCAAACCCCCAGAGGGCGAATAAAGAAGTTATTAGTATAAAAGGTAGTAGAACCTGCTTTGATACTACTGGTATTTTATTTTCGGTTTCCATATTTGAATTTTGGTTGTTGGTTTTTATTCGGTCAATAAAGAGCGATCAAGATGTACATATCCTCCATCAACTGTGATAAATTGCCCTGTTGTGTGTGAAGATTTTTCAGAGATGGTAAATAAACAAACATCTGCTATTTCCTGAGTTGTGGTCATGCGGTTCCCAAGTGGTATTTTCTTGATTATTGATTTTAATTTTTCCTCACCATCTTCTAAAGTTTTGATCCAAGTATCATAGGCTGGGGTCCAACTTTCAGCTATGATGATAGCATTGGAGCGAATGCCGTACTTTATAAGGTCAACGGCCCATTCCCTGGTCAAACCAAGAACACCTCCTTTAGAAGCCGCATAAGCTGAGGTTTTACCTTGTCCGGTCAAAGCGACCTTGGAACCAATATTCAAAATATTTCCTTTGGATTTTTTGAGTAATGGTAAGGCATGTTTTACAACTAGAAAGTAACTCACCATATTCAATTTCAAGGAATGCATGAATTCCTCATAGGAAGCATCAAGCCCAACACCATCGTTAACACCAACATTATTGATAACGGCATCTATTCTTCCATATTTTTGGGCGATGGTATCCACTGCCTTTTTTATTTGTTCAGGTTTGGTGACATCGGTTTTACAAAAGACAGCATCAATTCCCTTCTTTTGGATCTTGTCTATGTAGGCATATCCCCTATCATTCCTGTCGATGACAGCAGGGATGGCTCCCTCAATGACCAAATTTTGAAGTATGGTCTCACCGATACTACCTTGCATGCCGGCAGCACCAGAAATTACTACCACTTTGTCTTTTAAACCTAAATCCATTGATTTCTATTTTAGATTATAAAATTGTATTGCGTTTGTTCCCATTATTTTGGCTTGTTCAATAGGGCTTAGTCTTGCTATAAAATCGGTCACCAATTGTTTCACTTGAGCATACGCACCAGCAACGAGACAAACGGGCCAATCCGAGCCGAACATTAGCCTGTCTGAACCAAATGCTGACAGGACCAAATCCATATAAGGATTAATTTGTTTTGGAGTCCAAGAATTAAAATCGGCCTCGGTTATCATGCCAGATAATTTGCAATAAACATTTTCTTGTTTGGCGATTTCTCTCATAAGTACAGCCCAACCGTCAAAATAACCATCTTTAATATAAGGTTTGGCAATATGGTCAATCACAAATTTTTGTTTTGGAAAACGTTTTACAAACTCCAGAGCAGCTCCCAATTGGTGCGGAAAGATCAAGATGTCGTAAACAAAATCGTATTTTTCCATATATGAAATACCTCTCAGGAAATCTGGTCTCAGTAAAAAATTGTGATCCGCTTCACCTTGAACAATATGTCTAAAACCTTTGACTTTCTCATGTTCGCTATATTCCATGAGAACTCCATCTACATTTTCAGCCCTTAAATCAACCCAACCGACAACACCTTTTATAAAGCTGTGTTCTGCAGACATCGAAAGTAAAAAGTTGGTCTCCTCCAAAGTTTGGTCAGCTTGCACAGCCACACATCCATCAATGCCATTTTCATCATAGACTTTTTTTAAATCCAATGGCATGAAATCACGGCGAATAACTGACATCGCATCGTCTATCCATGCATGTTTTACAGGTTTGTACTTCCAAAAATGTTGGTGGGCATCTATTGTCATCTTTTTACTGTGATATTTGTACTTTAAGAACAGTTGCCATATTGTCTATTACAGTTGAAGGCGCCTTTACCGAAAGCCCTTTTTCCTCACTATACGACCACTCTATTTTTTCCTCGCTACCTAAGAATGATACATTTTCAATACTTGGTGAATCATGAATTTTTTCTTTGGCAAATGATTCCAAAAGCAATTCCTTTCCGGGTTCAACGGCTCCCAAAACAATACCATAAATGGTATAGTCTTTTGTAGTATAGCGAATATCTTTGTTGGAATATTTGAGCTTCATGAATGCCTTATGGTTCTTAAAATGACCCTCTGGTTCTTTGGTAGGACCTTCGCCGAAAGTGTACCACGCCTCGGTACCATAGATTGACTCGCCATACTTCTTGAGCCATGCTCCCATTTTCAAGATTCCATCTTTTTGATTGTCAGGAATCGTTCCGTCAGATTTAGGTGAAACGTTGAGAAGTAGTACCCCGTTTTTACTGACAATGTCGATCAACATATGCAGCACATCCTCAGCGGGTTTAACTCCTAAATCCTCAGTATAGCACCAGCTACCGTTGCTTATGGTGGCGTCTGTCATCCATGTTTTGGTTCCTATATTGTTCTTTCTAGCCTGTTCCAAGTCCTCAACACTCATATTAAGAGGTAGATCGTGCTGCTTTCGCACAATAACTGCTTCTTGATCTATTTTTAAGGCTTCATTGAGGTAATATGCCGCGAATTCTTTTCGGTATTGCTCTGGAATATCTCCTAGCACATAATCGAACCAAATAATATCTGGATGATATTTATCAATAACTTCTTTCATTTTACCAAGCCATACTTCTTTATACCATTTTTCAGGTTCCATGTTGCCATACATTAACTGTAGGTCTGGGTCATTTGAAGTTGGGGGCATTCCCTCAAAATATGGATAATGGCTATTGCTTACTTCTTTTCCTATTTCTGTACTGCGCTGTAGGTTTTTAGCATGGTGGAAGGCCGTAATAAATTTCATGCCTTTTCCTTTTATGGCCTTTTCGAGTTCACCTGTGATATCCCGTTTTGGTCCAGTATCCATAGTATTCCATGGCGTAATTTCACTATCCCACATGGCATATCCATCATGATGTTCGGCAACAGGTCCGGCAAATTGCGCTCCTGCGTCTTTAAAGAGTTGTGCCCATTCTTCAGGATTGAATTTTTCGGCCTTGAACATAGGTGCGAAATCATGATATCCAAATTCAGATGGTTCTCCATACTTTTCAACATGGTGTTTGTACACTTTATGGTCTTTGAAGTGCATCCATCTAGGATACCATTCGCTGCTATAGGCAGGTACGGAATAAAGGCCCCAATGGAAATAAATACCCAGTTTTGAATTTTTAAACCATTCGGGAGATTCATTGTGGTTGCCTAAAGATGACCAATCCTCAGTGAATTCAGGTGTTTTTTCAACGGCTACCTTTTCAGATTTTTTATTTTCCTTAGTATCAACGCAACTGATAATAAGCAATATTATTGAAATACTCAGTAGTTTTAATCTAAACATCTTCATAACTAAAAAATTAATATTGTTATATATCTTGAACCAAGGATTTTAGGGTTTTCTGCATTCCATTGACCATTATATTTTCTAAATTAGAGGTAACCAGCTCTTGTATTCCTTCAAATTTGGAAAGGTCTTCTCCCCAGAAATTGATATTTGAAAGCACATTCCTAACAATGGATTCATAGTTGTCCGAAGTCCATTGTTCTTTGAAAAAGTCCAAAACATCATTGTTGTCTTTTAAAATAATCGACTCCTTGTTTCTTTCACCTTTGTAAAAAGCGATGAGCGCTGCCAATGAAAACAATAATCTTTTCGGAAGGGCATTCTTTCTATTTATATATTCGATGACAGAGGGCAATACGCGAGTTTTATATTTTGATACTGAATTTAATGATATGCTCATTAACGCATGCTCTAAATACGGATTTCTAAACCTATCAAGAACATCATTTGAGAATTGTTTTAATTCTTCATCCGGCAAATCCAAGGTTGGGCAGATCTCCTCAAAAATGGTTTGCTTCAAATAGGATCCAACTATAGGATCTTCCAAGGACTCCCGAACTTTGTCAATGCCATATAAATATCCAACAGGAACCAAAGTTGTATGGGCACCATTCAAAATACGTACCTTTCTTGTGCGGTATGGTTCCATATTGTCTGTAAAAACAACATTCAATCCACATTCCCCGGCCGGAAATTCATCTTTCACTGATTTAGGACCTTCAATAACCCATAAATGAAATTGTTCGCCTTCAACCACTAGTTTATCCTCGTATCCCAATTCCTTTGTGATACTGTCCATTTTATCCTTAGGATAGCCTGGGACGATTCTATCTACCAGAGTGTTGCAGAATATGTTGTCATCATTGATCCATTTAACAAACCCCTCGCCTAATTTCCAATCTTCGGCATATTGCAAAATTATTTTTTTAAGATTGTCACCATTCCGGTCTATCAATTCACAAGGTATTACAATAAGCCCCTTGTCAGAAGCACCTCCGAAGTGCATAAATCTTTTATGCAAAAGCGCGGTGAGCTTTCCTGGAAAACTCTTCTGTGGAGCATCTTTAAGTTTATCAGTAGCGTTATAGGCGATCCCAGCTTCTGTGGTATTCGAAATGATAAACCTAAATTCTGGATTTTGGGCATTGGCCATATACGCGTCAAAATCTTTGTAAGGATTTATTCCTCTTTGTATACAATCAATAATCTGATGTTCGCTGACCGCTTCACTATTTTTTATCCCATTGAGGTATAGGGTGTACAATCCATTTTGCTCATTCAATATTTTGACCAAGCCTTGGTCAATGGGTTGAACAACTACAACACCAGTATCAAAATTGGCCTTATCGTTCATCTGTTGAATCATCCAATTGGCAAATGCCCTAAGGAAGTTACCTTCTCCAAATTGCAGGATTCTTTCAGTATATTTTTTGACAATAACCGTATTTCTATTTAAGGTGATCATTTCAACATTTTATAATGATATACCACGTTTCCATGGAATAAAATCGTTCTGACCTAACCGAACAGCAGCGGTCATCTCTTCTCCACTGGCCACTTTGACTATATATTCCAATAATTCCTCTCCTTTGGTCTCTATGGTATCTTCCCCAGTTATAATGCTACCTGTATTGAAGTCGATTATGTCATTCATTCGTTCACTCAATGTATTGTTGCTCGATATTTTTATAACTGGGGCTATGGGATTGCCTGTTGGTGTGCCTAGACCAGTTGTAAAAGCAATAATATTGCAACCTGATCCTGCCAGCCCAGTGGTACTTTCGACATCATTTCCAGGTGTACATAATAGATTAAGACCTTTTTTCTTTGTTTTTTCTGTATAGTCAAGAACATCGGTTATGGGTGAGGTTCCTCCCTTTTTAGCCGCACCGGCAGATTTCATTGCATCTGTAATGAGCCCATCTTTTATATTTCCTGGCGATGGATTATTGGCAAAGGCCGAGCCCAGTGCTGCCGTCCTGGCGGAATAGGTATCCATTAAATGGGTGAATTTTTCTGCCTCTTGCTGAGTTAGACAACGATTGATCAATTCTTGTTCTACGCCATTAAGTTCTGGGAACTCTGATAAGATAGTAGTTCCACCTAGGGCTACAAGTAAATCGGATGTATGACCCAATGTCGGATTCGCCGAAATTCCAGAAAAACCATCAGATCCACCGCATTCCAGTCCTAAAACCAATTTACCTAATGGGGCCGGTTCACGTTTGATCTTATTGGCTTCAATCAATCCTAAAAAAGTCTTTTTTACGGCATCTTCAATATAATATCGTTCGCTTTTACTTTCTTGCTGCTCAAGTATATACAAGGGTTTCGTAAATTTCGGATCCTTCTTATAAATTGCTTTTTCCATCAAACTTACTTCTGCATTTTGGCAACCCAAACTCAAAATCGTCGCCCCCGCTACGTTCGGATTGGTAATATAACCTGCCAATAGGTTGCATAATGTTTCCGAATCGAGTCGAAAACCACCACAACCCCCTTCATGGGTTAAAAATTTAATGCCATCCACATTGGGAAAAGTCCTATTTTTTATTACGTCATCAGGTGTTTTAATAATTTGGGACTGTAATAGATCTTCTTTCGAAGCACCTTTTTCATAATTTCGTACCAAAGTATCGGTATCGACAGCGAAATCGGTGATAGTATAGTAACCCAACGATTGTAGAAGAGCTGATTTTAATACTTCCACATTTCGGTTTTCACAAAAGACCATAGGAATGACCAACCAATAATTAGCTGTGCCAACTTGACCATTAGACCTATGATAACCATTAAATGTCCTTGATTCCCATGCGGTTACATCTGGGGGGCTCCAGGATGATCGTTCCTTTCCAACCTGGTAATTTGCTGAGGCATGAACAATATTTTCAATAGTAATGGATTCACCTTTTCTTATGGGTCTTGTTGCTTTACCAATCAAAGCACCATACATATGAATTTCATCTCCAAAATCGAAGTCGACTAAAGCAAATTTATGTTTGCCCTTTACATCTTCTTGAAGAACAACTTTTTTGCCATTGATATTAGCTACGGTTCCTTCATTTAAGTCGGTTAATGCGACTATGATGTTATCCCTTGGGTCTATTTGGACATAACGTTTTGGCATATTTAGTTTTTTTCTTATTTGTAGTTAATTTAATTTTTATTTGAAATATCAAATTAAAAATCAACCGTAGCCTTTAATACTCTATTATTTGGATCAAGCCAACTATCAAAATTGGCGATCATTTCACCAAATCCTACATTATGGGTAATGAAAGATGCTATTGGGAAGTTACCAGCTTCCAAAACGGAAATTACATGTTCAAAGTCCTCTAAAGTAGCATTTCTACTGCACATTAAGGTCGTTTCCTTGGCATGAATTGCTGGGTGTTCAAAGATTAACTCGTCTTTGGACAATCCCACTAAAATATACCTTCCGCCATGGGACATAAAATTTGGCCCAAATTCCAGTGCACTTTTGTGTCCCGAAGCATCAAAAACCGCTGTGGCCAAGTCATTATTGGTAATTTCCATAATCTTTTCAACAGCACCTTTACCGGCTAAAACGATATGGTCAACACCAATTTTTTCTTTGGCATAATCAAGTCTACTTTGGTTAACATCTATTGCAATGACCTTTACATCTGCAATTTGAGCCAATTTCATAATTCCGATACCTATTGGGCCACAACCAACAACTACTATCGTTTCACCTGGTATTAATTGTGCCCTTCTAATGGCATGTGCCCCAATTGCTAGAGGTTCTACAATGGCCATCGCATCATCGTTCAAGTTTGGTGCATGGATCAACAAGTCTATCGGAACAGAAATTTTTTCTTGCATACCTCCATCTTTATGTACGCCTAAAACCTGCATTTTTGTACAGCAGTTGGTCTTACCGCTTCGGCATGCAATACAATTATTACAACTTACGTATGGCATGATGACAACATTGTCACCAGATTTGATTCCTTTTTCATTGTCTTCAATTTCAATTACTTCAGTTGCAAGTTCGTGCCCGAGTATCCTTGGATATTCAAAGAAAGCTTGATTCCCTGTATATGCGTGCAAATCCGTACCGCAAATTCCTACTTTGTTTACTTTCAATAAAGCTTGGCCTTTTTTTAGTACAGGGTCTTTCTTTTCCTTCAAAAGAAATTCCCCGGGTTTTTCACAAACTATATATTTCATATTTTTAAGAATGAATAATTTTGAAGCAAAGCATTTCTATATCAAAAGTAATCGGATAAATAGAATAAATCCACTACTTTAAAAGCCATAAGCAATACTTTTTTTGCCTAATAAGGACAATAAGTGTAAATTCTGCACTTTAAATGTAGGATTTGCTCGATGAATTAATTGTACTAATGAGACTCCATTTTATAAATAGGGAAACCCCAGAGAACGATTCATTTATGGTTACGAGACATCGTGAGCCGTATTTCTTGAAAATTTGGCATTATCATCCTGAGTTGGAATTGGTGTTAACGATTAAAAGCACCGGAACTAGGTTCGTTGGGGATAGTATTGAGAAGTTTAATGAAGGGGACGTTGTACTAATAGGTAAAAATCTTCCTCATATGTGGTTGAATGATGAGGTATACTTTGATGAAAAATCCAATTTGATTGCCGAGGATATAGTTATCCATTTTAAAAAACAATTTCTTGGTGTCGATTTTATGGTCGTAAATGAAATGAGACATATTGCTAATTTACTGCAAGAGGCCAGATTTGGGATTAAATTTTACAATCTTAATCATAAAGTTATAAGATTAATTAAGAAAATCGCGATGCTGAAAGCGGGTTTTGAAAGGACAATAGGTTTCATTAATCTTTTACATATTTTAGCAGAACACCCGGAGAGCGAATTATTATGTAGTAAGGCCTTTGTAAATTCATTTGAAAAGAAACAAAATAAAAGTTTGGATAAAACCTATGAGTTTGTATTTGAAAATTTTACGAAGTCAATAAGCTTAGGAGATGTTGCTAGGGTTGCCAATATGAATCCTTCTGCATTTAGTAGGTTTTTTAGAAGAGTAAATCAAAAGACCTTTTCCAGATATTTAAATGAAGTTCGTATTGGGTATGCATGTAGGCTAATACTTGAACGGGAGAGTAATATTACGGCTATTTGTTATGAATCGGGATTCAATAATATTTCTAATTTTAATAGGCAGTTCAGGTCAATAATGAAAATGTCTCCTACAGAGTATAGGATGGGATTCAACAAGCTAGAGAAAGCACATCAGTCAATAGTTGAAATCAATGTATAGCGCTATGTCAACAATTAATGACTTATCCAAAATTCATGAATTGGTGTCCAATTTTTTTAATTGGCCACAATCACCAGAAGAATGGGAACAGTATAAACTCACCGATGAACAAGTTACCTTTTTTCGTGAAAATGGCTATTTGTCCAATATAAAACTACTTGAAGAATGGCAAGTAGATCAATTAAAAGCTGAGATTTCTGAAATTCAGGACACCCAACACCCTGCCCATAAACTTTTTTATGAATTTCATTCAAATGAATCGATAGACCCCAATAAGGTCATATTTCACTCCTTAGGCCATTGGCGAATAGTGCCAGGTTTTCACGATGTGAACTGGAACCCTGCATTTTTAATGGCTGCAAGTCAGTTGTTAGGTGATAGGTCTGTGCGATTTTGGCACGATCAATTATTTTGTAAACCCGCAAAGCATGGAGGTGTGGTTGCCTGGCATCAAGATTATTCCTATTGGACCAGAACCATCAAAATGCAACATTTAACCTGCTGGACTGGATTGGATGATACCACGGTTGAAAATGGTTGTTTACATTATATTCCCAAGAGTCACAAGTGGGGTTTATTGGACAAGCCAGTTCTTACTGGGCCAATGGATGAGTTTAAGGAGTATTTAAGCGATGAGCAAAAACAGCAATTCAAGAACGCAACAGCAATTGAGATGAAGAAAGGATATGGAACATTCCATCATCCGTTAATGGTTCATGGGTCTTATGCCAACACCTCAAAAGTTTCACGTAGGGCATTTGTTCTGAACGTTTTTGCTGATGGTACGGTTTCCAATTCTAATGAACCATTATTGAGCGGTGTGCCAGCCATACCAAAAGGACAAAAAATAGAAGGCCAGTTTTTTCCATTACTATTGGATAGAAGTTCATCAACTAAATAATGATTCCCTTTATAGGTTCAGTTAAAATAAAAAATTTATAAAATGCAGTCGAATTCGCAATCAATAATGACACCAAGCCTAATAAAAAAAATAGACCAAACCGGTATAATTGCTGTGTTGATAATTGATGAGGTAAGGAATGCTGTTTCAGTTGCAAGAGCTCTTCTTGATGGCGGTGTGGATGCAATTGAACTCACATTGCGTACTCGGGCGGCTTTGGAATCGGCACGGGCAATTAAAAAGGAAGTGCCCGAAATGACCTTGGGAATTGGAACTGTTTTAACCGTTGATCAAGTAAAAGCAGTTGTTGATATTGATGTCGATTTCGCCGTTGCACCAGGCTGTAACCCAAAAATTATCGCAGAGGCTCGAAAACATGGACTGTCCTTTGCACCTGGAGTAATGACTCCGACTGATATTGAAATTGCGGTGGAACAAGGCTGTCGCATTTTAAAATATTTTCCAGCTGAAACGTCTGGAGGCATGAAACATCTTGAAAGTATGTCGGCTCCGTATAATTATTTGGGTCTTAAGTTCGTACCTCTGGGAGGATGCAATATAGATAACGCACCTACCTATTTAAAATCCAAACTCATAACGGCCATTGGGGGTACATGGTTGGCAAAACGACCCTTGATTCAATCAAAAGATTGGGCTGCAATCACAAAGAATGCACGGGAAATAAGAGCACTAATAAATCAAATAAGAACTAATTAATATTTTTTCAATCGATTCTTGATGACATAATATTGACTCCATATCATATATAAAATGAAAACAGTAGTAACTTTTGGCGAAATAATGGGGCGTCTTGCACCTCCCGCAAACATACGATTACGCCAGGCAAGAAATTTCGATGTAACCTATGCAGGTGCTGAGGCGAGCGTAGCTGCCTCTATTTGCAATTTTGGTGGAAAAGCACGCTATGTTTCGGCCTTGCCAAGACATGCCTTGGCAGAAGCTACAATGGATTCTATCCGCTCTGTAGGTATAGATACCCGATATGTTTTGCGCACAGATAATGGTCGTTTGGGTCTTTATTTTCTAGAAACAGGTGCTAATCAACGCCCTAGTAATGTTATCTATGACCGCGCAGATTCTGCCATTGCGATAACACCTGCCGACCAATATGATTGGGATGGTATTTTCTACGGAGCACAGTGGTTACACCTAAGCGGTATTACCCCTGCCTTGTCAAAAAATGCAGCGAATGCCACAGTAGTAGCCGCCAAAAAGGCAAAAGCAGTTGGAGCTTCTGTTTCCATTGATTTGAATTTTCGCGGAAAACTTTGGAAATGGGATTCCTCCAAAACATCTAGAGATCTGGCTCAAAAAACCATGAGAACAATTTTGCCATTTGTTGATGTTGTGATAGGCAACGAAGAAGACTGCCATGATGTTTTAGGAATCGAAGCTGGAAATACCAATGTGCATTCGGGTACACTTGATACCTCACGTTATCCAGAGGTTGCACGTCAGGTGGCAAAACAATTCCCAAATGTTGGCAAAGTTGCTATTACCCTTAGAGAGAGCTATTCGGCAAGTCATAACAACTGGGGTGCAATGCTTTATGATGTTGCATCTGACCAACCTTTCTTCGCACCTTTGGGTGTAGATGGCCACTATAGCCCTTATCAGATCAAAAACATTGTTGATCGCGTTGGTGGTGGTGATTCTTTTGCAGGAGGGTTGATTTTCGCGCTGACCACATCAGAATTAAGTGAAACACAAACGGCATTAAATTATGCAGTGGCGGCCTCATGCTTAAAACATTCCATAAAAGGGGATTTTAATTATTCGACACGTGCCGAAGTTGAACGCTTGATGCACGGAAATGCTTCTGGTCGCGTGGTTAGGTGAAATTAAAAGTTTAATAAAATCATGACAAATTATTCAAATCCTTTGACCCGCATGTTGTTTTTTCTATTGGGAATGTTTCTAACTCAAGGGGTTCAAGCACAAACCAATGTAGAAAAGCCAAATATCATTTGGTTGGTTACGGAAGATAATTCAAAGCATTTTTTAAAACTATATGATGAAGGGGGTGCATCGATGCCCAATATAGAAACACTTGCAAATAAGGGAATTGTCTTTAATAATGCCTTTTCGAATGCGCCTGTCTGTTCGGTGGCCCGAAGTACGATTATCTCAGGGTGCTATGCCCCAAGGGTTGGGGCACAATATCATCGCAGAATGCAATTGTCACCGATGCCTGATGGGTTGAAAATGTTTCCAGAATACCTCAGAAATGCAGGCTACTATACCACCAACAATGCCAAAGAGGACTACAATTTCATTAAGTCGGGGAATGAATGGGACGAATCTTCCCGTAAAGCTTCTTATAAAAACCGTAAACCAGGTCAACCATTTTTCCATATACAAAATTTTGGTACAACACATGAAGGGCAATTGCATTTTAGCAAAGACCAAATGCAACTTAACAAGACCAAAACTTCGATAGAAAATATTGCGGTTTTTCCTTATCATCCCAACACACCAACCTATCGATATACGAAAGCATACTACCACGATTTACATCAAAAAGTGGACACCCAAATAGGGAACTTTATAAAACAAATTGGAGACGATGGCCTTATGGAAGATACCATTATCTTTTATTATGGTGATCATGGAGGAGTGCTTCCCAGAAGCAAGGGATATGTTTATGAAAGTGGTCTAAATGTACCCATGGTTGTCTATATTCCAAAAAAATGGAAGCATTTGTCTCCTGTTAAAATGGGAAGTAGAACCGATGCTTTTGTACAATTCATTGATTTGGCACCCACCGTTTTGAATATAGCTGGAGTAGCTGCTCCCGAACAAATGGATGGAAAATCCTTTCTGGGTAAAGGTATTACTAAAGAGAATTTGGATGAACGGAACACCACTTTTGGCTATGCGGATCGGTTTGATGAGAAATATGACTTGGTAAGGACTATAAGAAAGGGTAAATACAAGTACATCCGTAATTACCAACCTTTTAATGTTGACGCTCTTTTTAATTTTTACCGTTATAAAATGCTGGCGTACAAAGAATGGCACCAGCTCTTTGAAGATGGAGAATTAAATGAGGTACAACAACAGTTTTTCAAACCTCGAGCAGCCGAAGGACTCTACGATATCGAAAAAGATCCGCATGAAGTGCAAAACCTAGCGACTGATTTAGCCAATAAATCAATTTTGGAAGAGCTTCGGTCTGATTTGCAGAAGCAGGTAAAACTTATGCCCGACCTTAGTTTTTATCCAGAGTCGTACTTTCTTGAAAAGGGGATTTCAAATCCAGTTACTTTTGGACAGCAAAACAAAGCTGAAATAGCTGAACTGGTTGCAATTGCCGATTTGAGTTTAAAATCTTTTGGTGAAGTGAAAGATGAAATCAAAAAATCTCTTGAATCGGATAATCCTTGGAAACGTTACTGGGGATTGATAGTATGTAGTTCTTTTGGCGAACATGCTTCTTATTTTCATAAAACGGCTGTAAAAATGATTGAGAATGATAAAGAAAATTTAGTGCGCATAAGGGCAGCTGAATTTTTGGCCCTGAACGATCAAAAAGTTTCAAGTCATAGCTTCCTTGAAATAGTGAAAAATGCCAAATCAGAGGCTGAGACCAATTTAATATTGAATAGTATTGCCCTATTAAAAACGCTAAAACCTGACTTTAAAATCAATATTACTAAATCAATATTTCCATCAGATTGGGTAGAAAAAGAAGGTGATTTAGTAAAAAGACGCATTGAATTTATTAACACCAACCATAAGTAATACCAACAAATAATCATGAAAAAAGAAACTCTCTTTATCCTCCTGTCCTTACTAGTGTTATTAGTTTTTATCGCTTGCAAGGAAAATAAAGATGCTGTAAAGGAGATCGCAGAAATTGCAGCAACCAAGCCAAATATTATTGTTATTTATGCCGATGATTTGGGATATGGTGAACTAGGGGCCTATGGCGCTACGGAATTGCAAACGCCCAATTTGGACAAATTGGCCAATGGCGGGATGAAGTTCACCAATGGTTACGCCTCATCCGCAACCTGTACACCAAGTAGATATGCTTTGCTCACTGGTGTATATCCTTGGCGAAATAAAAGAGCGAAAATCCTTCCTGGAACTGCTCCATTGATTATTGACACCGCACAAACGACCATCCCTAAAATGTTAAAAAAGCAAGGTTACCATACAGGTATTGTTGGCAAATGGCACTTAGGTTTGGGAAGTGGGAATGTAGATTGGAATCAACATATTACTCCCGGTCCCAATGAAGTCGGATTCGATTACAGCAATATTTTAGCCGCAACACAGGATCGAGTACCAACAGTATATATAGAGAATGGGTATGTTGTAAACCTAGATTCCAGCGACCCGATTGAGGTAGATTATGACAAGAATTTCGAAGGAGAACCTACGGGTCTCGCAAATCCCGAAATGTTAAAAATGAAATGGCATCATGGGCATAACAATAGTATCGTAAATGGTATTCCCAGAATTGGATTTATGAAGGGAGGCGAGTCCGCTAAATGGATTGATGAAGATATGGCGGATTATTTTTTGGCGGAGGCCCAACAGTATGTGATAAAACATAAACAAGAGCCTTTCTTTTTGTATTATGCGCTACAGCAACCACATGTGCCACGGACCCCTCACGCTCGTTTCGTAGGTAAATCCGGTATGGGACCAAGGGGGGATGTTATTGTAGAAGCAGATTGGATGATTGGTGAATTTATAAAAACTTTAGAATCTGAAGGATTATTAGAAAACACCCTTATCTTCTTTTCAAGTGATAATGGCCCCGTTGTAAATGATGGGTATTATGACGATTCTGTAGAAAAGTTGGGCAAACACAAACCGGCAGGTGTTTTAAGAGGTGGTAAGTATAGTTTATTTGAAGCTGGTACCCGCGTACCTTTCATCACCTACTGGAAGGGAAAAATTAAGCCCGGCACATCCGATGCCATGGTATCGCAATTGGATTTATATGCTTCAATTGCATCCCTGGTGAATAGTAACGAAAGTACAGACGACAGTAAGAATTTGTTGGAAGTACTTTTGGGGAAAAGTGATAGTGGTCGAGATGAACTAGTACTTGAGGCTACTTCTAGAACAGCCTTGCGTAAAGGGGATTGGGTAATGATACCACCTTATGAAGGTCCTGCTATAAATAAATACGTGAATATTGAATTGGCCAATGATTCTGGTTATCAATTATATAATCTAAAGGAAGATTTAAGTCAACAAAACAATCTCGCAGACAGCAACAAAATGAAGTTGGATGAAATGTTACAACGCTTCGAGAAGATCAGAGGTTGGTCGGGAGAAGACATTCAACAATTGGAATTGAAATAGTGATTGGATTTGGTCATCTTATTTATTTGGCAGCTTTGTTAGGGAGATCTAATAAAAGAGATTGTTAGAATGAAATAAAAAACCCATCAACAAGGATGGGCTTTTTGATTTTTTAAAATAAATAGGGAGATAACATTTGGGAATTTCCGATTTAATTGGCCTATATAATACCCAAAGCGGCCAATAAAAGACCACCAACAACAGCCAGCAAAATAGCGACTAAAATCACTACCATAATGCCTAAAAAGCCATTGAGTACTTTAGTGCCAAAAGTAATTTCCTGCTCCATGATTATATTTATTTATACTCCAATGTAGGGAATTGTTGCCTAAAAATCATCGATATTCCTGATTATTTCGACTAAATGCCTATTGCTTAGTATGTTCGGTAGTTGTATAGCATTATAAATCGTTGAACGGAATATTAACTGTTAACTGGATTTAGTTTTACGACCACTGAGCTTATCACTCAGTTCCTCTAAAGAAATACCTTTGGTCTCAGGCATCATGAATAGCACAAAAAGTAACTGCAATACCATCATTCCTGCAAAGAACATAAATATGGGCCACGGATTATCTTTAAAAATGCCATTATCAGCATCTAGGAAAATAGGCGTTATCAAAGTAATAAGGGCGGCAAAAACCCAATGTGTCCCTGTACCCCATGATTGGCCAAACGCCCTAACCTTATTGGGGAATATTTCAGATATGAATACCCAGATTACAGCCCCTTGTCCAATAGCATGGGAGGCAATAAAAACAAGTATGAATGTCAATAGTAGAACAGAATTGGCACCGGTATAGAAACACCAGCCGACCATGCCGAGGCTAATGATATAACCAATAGAACCTATTTTCATTAATTGTTTTCTACCCAATCTATCAAGCAACCATACTCCCACAAAAGTGAAAATGAGATTTACGATTCCTATTGATATTGAACTAAACAAGGATTCCTGGGCTGCGAGTCCTGCTCTTTCCAAAATTTCGGGTGCGTAGTACAACACAAAATTAATACCTGATAGTTGATTGAAAAAAGCAATCAAAAAGGCCAATATCAAGGGTGTTTTATAATTACCGGAAAATAATTTTACTTTGGCTTCGCCAATAGGGTTGTGAGCTTTAATGTCATCTAGTTTTTCGTGGGCTTGAGCATCGGAATAAATTAATCTTAAAGTTGCCAAGGCCCCTTCATCATCACCTTTTTTAAGGACCAGCCATCTTGGACTATTTGGTATACTGATAACCAAAAGCGTATAAATAAGTGCCGGAATAGCTTCAACTCCAAGCATCCATCTCCAGTCATTATCGCCACCAAATCCTTGTAA
Organism: Maribacter sp.; assembly: GCA_024228355.1. Taxonomy (GTDB): domain Bacteria; phylum Bacteroidota; class Bacteroidia; order Flavobacteriales; family Flavobacteriaceae; genus Maribacter_A. The sequence continues at coordinate 21,675 of JAAETN010000025.1, forward strand.
TAGATAATTGCTAATAAATGCAATGAGAATACCTAGTACTAAATTGAATTGGTACATGCCACCTAATTTTCCTCTATTTTCTGGTGATGATATCTCAGAAATATAGATAGGCGCTGCAACAGAGGACGCACCTACGCCTAAACCACCAATAAATCTAAAAAAGGAAAACATATAGGGATCAGTAGCAATTCCTGAACCCAAAGCGGAAACGGCATATAAAATACCAATCCAAAACAAGGTTTTCTTTCTACCAAATCGATCAGAGGGGATACCACCGAAAAGCGAACCAACTACCGTACCCCAAAGTGCCATTGACATAATAAATGTTCCATGAAACCACGGAGAGGTGTCCCAAAGTTCTTTTATAGGTAAGTTTGCACCGCTGATAACTACGGTATCAAAGCCAAATAAAAAGCCGGACAATGCCGCCGTCAAAGAAATTCGAAAAAGTTTGGAATTCATAGGTTCGTTTCTAGGTTTTGGTAAAGCTAACAAAAATTAGGTAACCAAAAACCTGAACTATTCCAGCATTGCAACTTTAGGTTTCAGCGTGTCTCGATCCTTTGATTTCTTTTGTTTTCTTTTGATGCTATCTCTTGAAATTCCGTTAGGATTGGGATAGGATTTTTTTGGAGAGGGCTTTGTTCTTTGATGCTTTTCAGCAGAAGGAATACTATTTTCAGGCGCCGGAGATTTCCCTTCTTTGTATTCCGTTTCCCTACAAGAGAAAAACATAGTGCACAATAGGACCAATAGCATAAAAATTTGGGGAAATTTCATAGTTGCTTAATATTCGTATCATAGTAATGTACGGATATGAGCTATGATTTGGACGCTTGCACCTTTATTTTCCCTAACGTAATTGCCGTTTATTTGCCCTGTTTTTTTTAGTAATTCTTGGTTTCCCAGCAGCTCATCTAAAACAGAAGTGAATTCATCATAGGATTTGGTGACTAAGATACCAGCTCTATCTACTAGGTTTTCGGCCTCGTTGAAACCCTTGTAATCAGGACCAATAATTATGGGAATTCCAAAAACCGCTGGTTCCAACGTGTTATGCAGTCCAGTTGCGAAGGCCCCACCTACGTATGCAATATCAGCATAACTATAAATTTTGGTCAAAAGACCAATAGTATCTACAATTATTACTTCGTTAGCAGAAATGGCATCATTTTCAGCTTCAGAATAAAGAACCGCCCTTTTTAGGATGGATTTTTTCAAGGATTGAATATGGTCCGCATTGATATTATGAGGGGCAATTACCACTTTCAGCGGTTTTGGCGATTCATTTATATATTTCACAATAATTTCCTCATCTTCGGGCCATGTGCTACCCGCTACCAAACAGGTTTCATTCGCTTTGAATTGTTCCATGAAGGTAAGATTGTTGTCGCTTTCCAAAATTTCGGAAACCCGATCAAATCTCGTATCTCCGCTAAGGGTAACATTGTTTAGTTTGATACTTTCGAGAAGTGCTACCGAACTTTTATCCTGGACAAAGAAATGGGTAAAAGCTTTGAGCGATTTTCGCATGATTCCGCCATACCATTTAAAAAACACCTGCTCTTTTCGGAATATTGCTGAAATCAATAGCGTTGGAACTTGTTTTTCCTTTAAGACCTTGAGATAATTAGGCCAAATCTCATATTTTACAAAAATGGCCAAGGAAGGATTTACGGCGGCGAGGAAGCGTTTTGCATTTTTTCTGGTATCCATGGGTAAGTAAACCACTGCATCGGCTATTTCATTATTTTTTTTAACCTCGTAACCTGAAGGGGAAAAGAAAGTTATCAATATTTTATGCGAGGGATATGTTGATTTAAGTTTTTCAATCACAGGGAGACCTTGTTCAAATTCACCCAAGGAGGCAGCATGCACCCAAATGACCTTGTCATTTTTTTGAATCTTGTTTTTCAGTGTGGAAAAAGCCTCTTTTCTACCTTGAACAAAAAGTTTGATTTTGGGGTGAAAAAGAGCCACTATTATTAAGTGGAACCATGTGATGTGTACGATGAGATTATAGATAAAATTCACTTGGTTATGGTTTGTGGCTAAAATACGGTTCTTTCCAGAATTGTTCCTTATTTTTGCAATTATACTATTCTAATTCTTGCAGATGCGTAAAATACAAATGGTAGACCTGAATGGTCAGTACCAATCCATCAAAGAGCAAATAAATTCATCGATTTCGAATATTTTAGAAACCTCAGCCTTTATTAATGGGCCTGAAGTACATGCCTTTCAAAAGGAATTGCAAGAGTATTTGGGAGTAAAGCATGTTATTCCTTGTGCCAACGGTACTGACGCTTTGCAAATAGCCATGATGGGTTTGGGATTGCAACCAGGGGATGAGGTGATTACTGCGGATTTTACATTTGCCGCAACGGTTGAAGTCATTGCTTTGTTGCAATTGACACCGATTTTGGTCGATGTGGATAAAGACACTTTTAATATAGATATTTCCGCTATTGAAAAAGCCATCACCCCAAAAACCAAGGCCATTGTCCCTGTGCATCTCTTTGGCCAATGCGCCAATATGGATGCCATAATGGATTTGGCCAAAAAGCACAATTTATTTGTTATAGAGGATAATGCCCAAGCCATTGGTGCAAACTATACTGGAGAAAATGGGAAAAAGCAAAAAGCGGGAACGATCGGCCATGTGGGTTCAACTTCTTTCTTCCCTTCAAAGAACTTAGGATGTTATGGCGATGGTGGTGCCATTTTTACGAACGATGATTCTTTGGCGCATACGATACGTGGTATCGTGAATCATGGTATGTATGAAAGATACCATCATGATGTAGTGGGTGTAAATTCTAGATTGGATTCTATTCAGGCTGCTGTTTTAAGGACAAAGCTTCCGTTGTTGGATGGTTATTGTAATGCTAGAAGAGAAGCGGCAAGAAAGTATTCAAAGGCCTTTAAAGGACAACCGAACATAGTACTACCCATAACTGCTATGAACCATTGCGATGGAATTTGTGATACCTGTGATTGCCATGTTTTTCATCAATATACATTAAGAATAACCAACGGTAAACGCAATATGCTGGCGCAGCACCTAAATGATAATCAAATTCCGTGTGGTGTTTATTATCCGATTCCGTTGCATAAACAAAAGGCTTACGTTGATGAGCGATATAATGAAGCGGATTTTCCGGTGACGAATCAATTAGTAAAGGAAGTTATTTCACTTCCAATGCATACCGAATTGGATGACGAACAGATTACTCATATTACCGATACAGTTATCGGTTTTGTGAATTCCTAATGAAAAACTTTTTCGATTTTAATTTTAAAGAAGAACTGAAATAAATGAAAATTCTCGTAACAGGAGGTCTGGGCTTTATTGGTTCACATACAGTAGTTGAATTACAAAATGAAGGTTTTGATGTGGTCATAATTGACGATTGTTCAAATTCCTCAGAAAAAGTAATTGATGGTATTACTGCCATTACAAATAAACCCCCTTTGTTCGAAAAATTGGATTTGAAAGAAAAATCCAAAGTCGAGGATTTTTTTAAAAGGCATCATGACGTAGCAGGAGTCATACATTTTGCAGCCTCTAAAGCCGTTGGTGAAAGTGTTGAAAAGCCTTTGTTGTATTACGAAAACAACATTGGTACTTTGGTATATCTGTTAAAGGAACTTTCAAAAAAAGAGCGGTCTAGCTTTATCTTCAGTTCAAGTTGTACGGT